>CANNUR010000093.1 GCA_947523045.1 uncultured Prosthecobacter sp. | reverse complement strand
GCCAAGCAATCAGCCAACTGGACCTGCGTCGGCCTCTGCGCCCATGAGTCGGCCCTGGCCGGCGGCAAGATCGTCAAGCTGCCTGCCTTCACGCAATAAAACCGTAGGCTCGTTCGCCAGAACGAGGGCCTGACACACACCATCCCCCCATCCCCGCCCTCTGGCGAGGGCGCCTACGCGAACCCGTGGGCTCGTTCGCCAGAACGAGGGCCTGACACGACACCAGCCCGCCATCCTCGCCCTCTGGCGAGGGCGCCTACGCGAACCCGTGGGCTCGTTCGCCAGAACGAGGGTTTGGCACCCCACCCATCTGAGATCTGAGATCTGCCATCTGAGATCCCCATCCCCGCCCTCCGCACATTTTCGTGCAAGGTCGTCGCTGTGCCCCTCGTTTCGGCGCGTGAAAATCTACCCCCGCCCATGAATCCCACCTCCTCCCCCTTCGGTCGCCGCCAGTTCCTCAGTGGCGCCGCCCAGAGCTTCCTCGGCGTCACCGCCCTGCAGACCTTCGGTGGCCGGGCCCTCGCGGCCGGCAAGGACGCCAGCACGGCGCGGCAGGCGGCCACCGCCCGCAATGTCATTTACCTGTACATGAACGGCGGCATGAGCCACCTCGACACCTGGGATCCGAAGCCGGCCAGCTCGGGGGTCATGGGCCTGACCAAGACCGTCAAAACCCGGGTCGACGGCATCCAGCTCAGCGACAACCTGCCGCTGCTGGCACGCCAGGCCGACAAGCTCGCCATCATCCGCTCGATGAGTTCGACCCAGGGTGCGCACGAGCAGGGCAACTACTTCATGCACACGAGCTACACCCTGCGCAGCTCGATCCGTCACCCATCGCTGGGCGCCTGGCTGCAGAAGTTTCAGGACCGCGGCAACCCCACCCTGCCCGGCAGTGTCATGATCGGCAACGACAGCCGACACCCCGGCGCCGGCTTCTTCGAATCGCGCTTTGCGCCGCTCATGCTCAACAACCCCGAGGCCGGCCTCGCCAATGTCCGCCGCAACGGCTGGTTCACCGAGGAGCGTTTCAACAGCCGGCTCGAGATCGCCAAGCAGCTCGACCGCAAGTTCGCCGAGACCTACGACGTCAAGAACGTGCGCGCCTACAGCGACATGTACGACGACGCGGTGAAGATGATGAAGAGCGAGGAATTGAAGGCCTTTGATCTCGCCTCCGAATCCGATGCCCTGCGCGAGAAGTACGGTCGCGACCGCTTTGGCCAGGGCTGCCTGCTGGCCCGTCGCCTGGTTGAGCATGGCGTGCGCTTTGTCGAGGTCAGCTTCGGCAGCTGGGACACCCACACCGCCAACTTCACCCGCGTGCCCGAGCTCTGCGAGGAGCTCGACACCGCCATGAGCACCCTGCTGAGCGACCTCGAAAGCCGCGGCCTGCTGCAGGAGACGCTGGTGGTGCTGGCGACCGAGTTCGGTCGCACGCCGGAGATCAATGCCAACGACGGCCGCGACCACCATCCGGCCGCCTTCAGCTGCGTGCTCGCCGGCGGCGGCATCCGCGGCGGCCAGGTCCACGGCGCCACCGATGAGAAGGGCGCCAAGATCACCGACAGCCCGGTCGATGTGCCCGACATCAACGCCACCATCGGCTATGCCCTCGGCCTGCCGCTCGATCAGGTGCTGTTCTCGCCCTCGAAGCGGCCCTTCACCCTGGCCGACAAGGGCAAGCCGCTGACGAACCTCTTTGGCTGAGTTCGCCTGCGCGCCTCACGACAAGCGGCACGGAGCGATCTGTGCCGCTTTTTGCTGGCCTACTGCAGCACGCGCGCCGTCGGCTGCTCGACCCAGCCGGCCGGCCGCTGGCCGCGCCCCTCGCGGCCTTGGTCGCCCAACTCCTCCCGCGCCGCTTCGGCCAGGGCCAGCAGGCGCTGCACCACCTCGGGTTCCTGGGCCGACACCTCCTGCTGCTCGGCGACGTCGTCGCGGACGTTGTAGAGCTCCAGTTTCGACGGCCCGGCCTTGCCCTTGCCCCCGGCGCGCTTGGCCGCCAGTGGCAGGTAGAGTTTCCACGGCCCGCTGCGCACGGCCTGCAACTGGTCCATGTGGTAATAAAAGAACCCCTTGGCGTCGGTCGGCGACTTGGCGCCCGGCTCGGCCAGGAGCAGCGCGCGGATGTCATGCCCGTCGATCGGCGGTTTCGGCAGCGGCGCGCCGGCCAGACCGGCGAAGGTGGGCAGCAGGTCGAGCATCGAGGCCAGCTCGCGGCACTCGCTGCCGGCGGGGATGCGCCCCGGCCAGCGGGCGATGCAGGGCATGCGCATCGCGCCCTCGCTGGTGTTGTAGCCCCAGCCCTTGTACGGCAGGTTGCTGCCCTGCGGCGGGTTGCGCTGCGGCGCGCCATTGTCGGAGGTCCAGACCACCAGCGTCTTCTCGTCGAGGCCGAACCGCTTCAGCGCCGCGAGGATCTCGCCCATCGACCAGTCCAGTTCCTCGACGCTGTCGCCCCAGTCGCCATTCGCCGACTTGCCCTTGAAGGCCGGGCTGGCGTAGGCATGGGCCGTGCTGCCGGGCATGGCATGCGGCAGGTAGAGGAAAAACGGCCGGTCGCGATTCGCCTCGATGTAGCGGATCGCCTCCTCGGTGTAGCGCTTGGTCAGGTAATCACGATCCACCGGCGCCTCGACGACCTTCTCGCCGCGCATCAGCGGCAGTTCCGGCCAGACCTCGGGTTTCTTGTCCTTGGTCATGTCATCGCTGTAGGGAATGCCGAAGTAGGCATCAAACCCCTGGCGCGTCGGCAGGAACTCCGGCTGATCGCCAAGGTGCCACTTGCCGATGATGGCGGTCGCGTAACCAGCGCTTTTCAAAACCTCGGCCACCGTCGTCTCGGCAGGATTCAGGCCCTTGGGAGCGACCGGCTGCAGGACGAAGGTGTTCTTGTCGCTGACATGCAGGTTGAGCCGGCGCGGGTAGCAGCCGGTCATCGCGGCAGCCCGGCTCGGCGTGCAGACGCCACTGGCCGAATAAAAACTCGTCAGCTTCATGCCCTCGGCCGCCATGCGGTCGAGGTGCGGCGTGCGATGCTTCGTCAGCGGATTGAAACAGGCGACGTCGCCATTGCCGAGGTTGTCGCAGTAGACAAAGAGCACGTTCGGTTTGTCAGCCGCGAGGGCGGTGAGGGCGACAGTCAGGTACAATAGCGAAGCGAATCTAGCGTCCATCAGGTATGGGAACCAGGCGTCGATTCCGCTTCTTTCAGAATGAAATCACAAACCACCTGCATTGAGCACTGCAGCGGTCTGGTTCAAACCAGAATGCCACTCAATCTGGCTGCATGCCTTTTGAACAGCTCAATCGCTTATCCGCGAACGAAAAAAGGATTGCGTCACTGCAGAATAATCCCGATGCTTTCCTCTTCATAACACGGCTTGTCGGCTCGCCGAGTCATCCTGTCATGCCTCACTTGACCGAGGCGCCAGCCCCCTCCTTTGCCCTATGTTCCGTCATTCCCTCGCCATCGCCCTCCTGTTCATTCTTGCCAGCGTGGGAACACTTTCTGCACAAGTGCCACAGATCATCAGCTACCAAGGCCGCATCGTTGCCAACCAAGTGAATTTTGATGGCACCGGCCAGTTCAAGTTTGCCTTGGTCAATGCCGAGGGTTCCGCTTCCTACTGGAGCAACGATGGCAGTAGCGCCGAGGGGAGCGAACCCGAAACGGCCGTCGCCCTGCCCGTCTCCAAAGGCCTGTATTCGGTGCTGCTGGGCGACGCCACAAAACCCAACATGACGATCCTTCCCGCCACGGTCTTCACCCATGGCGACGTCCATCTGCGCGTCTGGTTCAACGACGGCGTTCACGGCTTCCAGCAACTCAGTCCTGACCGCCGCATTGCCGCCGTGGGCTACGCCATGATGGCGGAGACCGTCGCGGACGGCTCCATCACCAGCGCGAAACTCGCCGATGGCGCCGTGACCTCCGAAAAACTAGCCCCCAATGTCGTGCAATCAGCCAATCTTGCTCCCGGTGCAGTTGGCAACACACAGCTGGCGAATCCATCCATCACGATCAACGCGGGCGCAGGACTGAGTGGAGGTGGTGAGGTCGCTCTTGGCGGAAACATCACGCTCAGCAATGCTGGCGTCTTGTCTCTAACAGGCGGCAACGGCATCACCGTGGATGCCTCAAGCGGTGCGGTCACACTCGGAAGCAGCGCGACCAGCGAAAACACCCCCAACAGCATCGTCACCCGGGATGCCAACGGCAACTTCAGCGCAGGCAAGATTACGGCTTCCTCGTTTGTCGGCCAAGGCTTGGTGCCATGGACCGTCGTCTCTGGAACAACCCAACAGGCTGAACCGAACATGGGCTACATAGCCTCAAATGCATCCGAAGTCACCATCACCTTGCCCACTGCGCCCACCGTGGGCGATGTCATCCGAGTCAGCGGCGCTGGCGCAGGAGGTTGGAAGATCGCCCAAAACGCAGGGCAACAAATTGATACCAGAATCATTAGCCCCCCGGGGAATTCCTGGACACCGCGATCTTCATCATTGAACTGGACCTGCATCGCGGCATCCTCCGATGCCAGCAGAATTATTGCGGGAGCTTGGGGAGAAAGACTGTATATTTCTTCAGATTATGGATTAACATGGTTACCTCGTGAATCTATACAGCAATGGAAAGATGTCGCAATTTCAAGCGATGGTCAAAAAATGGTCGCCGTTGCTAACGCTGGCCAAATATACACCTCAACCGACAGCGGGACCTCCTGGACCGCAAGAGATGCTAGTCGCGCATGGACATGCGTAGCATCATCCGCAAACGGATCGATACTATATGCATGCACCAAAACCGCTCTATATAAATCGACCAATTCGGGAGCGTCTTGGAATTTACTTAGAGAACATTCCATTTTCACATTTGACCATATATCATGCAGTGCAAACGGAGAAAAGGTCGTCATCGCAGGATCCCCCGGGAATGTTTCTTTGTCGAGCGATGGAGGCGCCAGTTTTTACATCCCAAGCAACTACCCAAGCACATATTGGTTCAAGCCAGCCTTGGACACAAATGGAACAATTTACATTTCAGGTGGTGGAAAAACATACATTGGCGACAGAGTTTTGGATTTTGATTCAGGCCACTTCGCCAGTTCTAGCAATGGAGAAAAGCTGACAAGCAGCAAATTCGTTTCCCACGATTCCGGATGGACCTGGAAAAGACATAACCAAGATGGAATTCCGGTGTCATCTACCAGTGGAGACAAGATTCTAATGGCAAAAAGCAATTATTCAATCTATACATCAACCACAAACACAACTCAAGGAGCCAGCGGCTTTTTAAAGGGTGATGGCAATTCATCCATTGACTTGCAATTTATAGGATACGGCATTTATATGCCCATTAGTTTTATCGGAAAAGTAGAGGTATACTAATAATGATAGAAATGCCAAACATGAGTCGGGAAAATTCACCCCAACTCACCACCTTCGGCTTCCTTTATGCTCTCATTCTTACCACAGTGAGCGCATCGCAATCACTACCGCACACACCCATAACCGCCTTCGCGCCTGCAGCGGGATTTTCGCACAGTCAAAATTTTACCGACTTTGCCACACTGGGCGAAACGATTCTTGGCGATGTTTCGGCACATGAACAACTGACCCTTCAGGGCGGCTATGCAGCCCAAATTTACGAAGTGCGTTCCGTGAATTTGGAGACTGATTCCAACACCATTCAAGAGCTTCAATCCACGCAGGTGCGCGCAACGGCGTCTCTTGACGATGACACAACCCTCCACCTTCGAAACGAGGACCCGGACTGGCATATTGTTGAGGGTCCACTCAGCAGCATCAGCCCGACAGGCCTAGCCCAAGCGGCACAAGTCTTCATCAACGCACCCGCCACCGTTCGCGGAACCTGGCTGGGCGTTCATGGTGAACTGGTCCTCACCGTCCTGAACGTCAATTCGACAACCCCTGCCCAACCTGCACCTGATCCGGGTTTTAGCACCCAGCCGTTTTCAGCCTCGCACACAGGGCTTTTCGAGGGAATCCTGCGGGATTCCGAGGGTCAGATCGTGGGCATGCTGTCCAACTTGAAACTCTCGGGCAAACGCTCCTTCACAGCCAAGGTGGTTTTCAACGGGGTGGCACAGACGATCAAGGGAACCTTCCTGCCAGATGGAAGTTTTTCGTTGAACTTTCCGCGTCGCACTCGAACCGACCTGCAGGTGACTTTGCAACTGGGGCTTTCTGATTCGGGCGCAGCGCTTGTCCAAACGACAGTCACCGGCGATGGCATAACTGCCACGGGCTGGGTCGCTCAGGCTCCCTTCGGCACGAAAAACCCCGCACCAACCTCGCTGGTCGGCAACTTCACCTTTCTCCTGCCTGCTCCTGCAACCGGCAGCACCACTCAGCCTGAGGGCGATGGCTACGGCACGGCACGTCTTGCGAAAAATGGCACCATCACTGCCGCCGGCAAAACCGGCGACGGCATCAGCTTCACGCTGAAGGGACTACTCAGCGGCAATCAACAATGGCAGGTCTTCAAAGACCTGTACAGCCGTCAAGGCAGGCTGGCTGGAGTCGTGACTTTCCGTGACGAGCCTGAAGTGAGTGACTTCGACGGCTCGATGGCCTGGAGCAAAAACCCCCTTCCCCGCTCGAAAAGTTATCCCGGTGGCTTCGATCTCGAACCGGTCTTGATCGGCTCTCGCTACACTCCTCCGACCAAGGGCGAACGCGCTTTGGATTCTCTGCCTGAAGGCCCGGACAATGCATGGCTGACCCTCGCTGGAAGCTTATTGCAGGACAGTGGCTTCACCAAAACCATCACCTGGCAGAACACGAACAAGCTAACCTACAGCGGGGAAGAAATGCTGACCGCCAGGATCACACCGACCACCGGTGCCCTGTCAGGAAAGTTTCAGAATCGTAACACCAAGCTGAGCCTGCCGTTTGCTGGCGTACTCTTCCAAAAGCAGGGTTTGGCCGGCGGCAGCTTCCTGCTCAACCAGCAAACGGGCTACCTGCTGCTGCAGACCAAAGATGAGCCTTGAAAGTGACGATGCAGATCTTCAATGCAGAAATCATTTACCTGAAGAAGATCGTTCTGGCAGCTTGAACCCGTAGTAAGAGTTCGCCTCCAACTCCGCTCCCCAGAGGCTGCGAATGCGCGGACAATTGCTGAAAACACGCATGCCATTGCGCCAAGCATTCCAGACTTCTCGATAAATAAAGCCCTTCCGATAATACAGGTATTCCTCGGCACAGAGGTTGAAATAGTCGAACAATTTCTTCTTTTCATCTCTCGTAAGTTCTCGATCGACAGGACCCTCCAAGATGTCGAAAAGATCTCCATTCATCTCATCAAAACGCTCATTAAACTCGGTGAAGAGTTCTTTGAACAGCTTGACCTCTTCTAGGTGTTGCTTGAGCACAAAGTATGACAATCCCACCACGGCCCCGAGCGCAGGATAGAGGAATTCGGTTGTTTGCAATTTTGGGATCCATGCCCAAAAAGCAAAGATGAGGATGATGAGCCCAAAAGTAATCGACAGGATGTGCTCGTAGATCCAGTGTTTCATGAGGTAATGCGCATGTACGTCGTAATAAGCATCCCAGTTTCCCCTCTGGAATGCTAGAAAAAACCCCTCAAGCCTCCGCTTCTTTCAGCACCGGTTTGCTGGCATCGACGAAGAGGGCGAAGACGCCGGCGAGCACGAAGGCGACGGCGCAGAGCCAGACGCCTTCATGAAAGTCGCGGTTGGTGTCGTAGGCGGCGAGCACGGCGGTGAACAGGATCGGCTGGATGCCGGCGCCGAAGTTGCCCCACATGTTTGACCAGCCAAAGAGCTGGGCCTGATGCCTGCCGCTGATGTCCTGCATCGTTGTCCACATGGCCGGCAGGCCGATGTCGGCAAAGAAGGCGACCAGGCCGAAGGCGATGGCCATGCCCCACCCGGTATCGGTCCACAGCGCCAGCAGGTAGCAGCCGGCGGCGGCGAACTTGGTGACCGACATCGGCAGCATGCGCCCGAGGCGACGCCCGTGGCGGCGTGTGAGGGCGTCGGTCAGCCAGCCGCCGAAGGGCAGCGCGGCGATGCCGATCGTGAGGGCGCCGGTGGTGATCAGGCCGGTCAAACCATCGTTGAGTCCCTTGACGAGCTTGAGGTAGTCGGGCAGCGACAGGATCAGGAAGGCCCAGCCGATGTTGGTGAAGAACTGCACCGCGTTGGCCAGCCAGAGGTTGCCGCTGGCGCAGGCCGCGCGGAACGGAAAGCGGCGCGGCGGCTGACGCAGCGGTTGGAAGTCGCCCCGGCCCTCGGCGAGCAGGGCGATCTCGGCGTCGTTGCAGCGCGGGTGCAGGCGCGGGTGATCGCGGAACACCGCCCAATAGGCGCCGGCCACCGCCACGCCAACCGCACCATAGAGCCAGCCCGCCCAACGCCAGTCGCCGGCCTGCAGGATGACATAGGCGGTCAGGCCCGGGGCCACGGCACCGCCGACGCGGCCGCCCCAGGAGATCAGGCTGCTGGCAAAGCCACGCGCCTCGATGTGCGCCCACTTGGTCAGCAGACCGCTGCTGGCCGGGTAATAACCGGCCTCCGCCAGGCCGCAGCCGAGCCGCGCCAGCAGGAGGGTGGTGAAGCCCCAGGAGAAACTGGTGGCGGCGGTGAAGATCGACCAGGTGGCGATGTAGATCGTGATGAGCATGCGCGTGCCGAAGCGGTCGCTCAACCAGCCCGCCGGCACCTGGGCGAGCGCGTAGGCCCAGAAGAAGGCGCCCTTGATCCAGTCGATCTGTCCCGGCGACAACTCAATGCTGCCCCTGAAGGAATCCGAACTGAGGATGTTGGCCAGGCAGATGCGATCCAGGTACATCAGGAACGCCACCGCCGTCGCTGTGGCGAGGATCTGGTGGCGGACGCGGGTGGGAGCTTCGGGCATCGAAGGATTACGCAGCGCCAGGGACTGGCTTTACGCACCACAGAATGGAATTCGCAGGGGATGGAAGCGCCGTGCTGATTTTCAGCAGACGTCCCCTTGCCACTCCTGCCGGTTAACTTGACCAAAAGCCATTCCTTCAAGGGCTCTTCAGATACCGATCGAAGAACCCCAGCACCCGTGGCCGCAGGTCGCGCTGGGCGGGCTGCAGGTGGAAGGTGTGCGGGGCATCGGGGATGATGACCAGCTCGTGCGGTGCACCCACCGACTTGAGGGCAGCGGCAAGCGCCTCGGAATCGGCCACCGCCACGGTCTTGTCGGCGGTGCCGTGCAGGATGAGCAGGGGCGGATCGTCCTTGTCGACATGCGTGCGCGGATCAGCCTGACGGTACAGCTCGGGGGCCTCGGCGCGGGTCTTGCGGAACATCGGCAGGTCGCGCTGCTCAAACCACAGCACCGGCCCGTACAGATTGACCGCGCAACGCACCCGGCAATCCCCCTGCCCCGGCGGATCCAGCTCGGGACCCGTCAGACCGACCATGGCGGCGAGATGCCCGCCCGCCGAACCGCCAATGACGCCGATGCGCTCGGGATCAATGTTCAGTCGCTCGGCATTCGCGCGCAACCAGCGCACCGCGGTTTTGCAGTCGTGCAGGTTCTGCGGCCAGGTCGGCCCGGGATGATCGGCCTTGGCGAGCAGGTAGTTGATGCTCATGCCCACATAGCCGTTTTGCGCCAGGGTCGTGCCGATGTTGATCTCACGCGCCGCACGCTTGTCGCCCCCAATCCAGCCACCACCGTGGATGATCAGCACCGCCGGAAACTTCTGTCCCGGCGGCACCTCGGCCGGCAGGTACAGGTCGGCCTTCTCCGCGCGACCCGCACCGAGGTAATCGACATCATGCTCGGTGCGGATGTCAGCGGCGGCAGCAGCGGAGGCGAGGAGGAAGGGCAGAAGCAGGCGTCTCATGGGCGAAAGAAGGCGTACGCCAACGGCCGCCCGCTTTTCGCGCTCAAGCTTCCACCTGCAGCAACTCGCGCATGGCTGCAGTCAGCCGCGACTCGACTTCAGGGGCGACGCGCGACACCCGGTGCTCGACCTCATAACCGCCCTGGCTGTAGGCGATCTCCGTGCCGATGTAACCCGGCGCGTTGTCGCCATAGGCGGCGACGGCAATGAAGTCGTTTGGCCGCATCTGCTGGGCGGCGAGTTGGTACTCGATGAACAGCTCCGCCGGCAGGTGCAGCAGGCGCGCGGTGCCGAGGCGCAGGCAGCCGAGCGGGATGGTGCCGCCGGTGGCGAGGCGCTGTTGAAACGCCAGGTCACGCGCGGCAAAGACCCGCTGGGCGAAGGGCAGCTTGGCATCGGCCAGCACCGCCTGCAGCTTGGCCTGCTCACCGGCATGCCGCGCCGGCAGCGCGATGGGTCGCACCCGCCATTCAAGGTCGCCCGCCGTCAGTGCCTG
>CANNUR010000092.1 GCA_947523045.1 uncultured Prosthecobacter sp. | reverse complement strand
TCGGGGAACAGCCGCGGCGCACCGCCGCTGCCGTCGCACTGAATGACACCCTTGTCGCCGATGAACAGCGTGCCGCGCTTCGGCAGCGGGAAGGCGCCGAGCGCCTCCGGCTTCTGCGGCATGAGGCCGCCGTCATACCAGGTGAGATGGATGGCGGGGCGCTTGTCGGCCGCTGGGAAGTCGTAGTGAATGATCGAGCCGTGCGGGGCGATGTCCTTGTCCATCACGCCGGCGGCAAAGGCCTGCACGCGCGAGGGCAGCGGCAGATCGAAGGCGCGCACCGCCGTGTTGAGGTCGTGGCAGCCGAAGTCGCCAATGCCGGTGGTGCCGAAATCCCAGAAGTCGCGCCAGGCCACCGGGAAATAGGCGGGATGGAAGGGCCGCTCGTCGCGCGGGCCCAGCCAGAGATCCCAGTTCAGGCCCGCCGGCACCGGCGGGGTGTCGGTGGGCCGGCCGGTGAGGGTCGGATTCCAGCGCTTGGCGCCGACCCAGGAATGGATCTCACGCACGGTGCCGATGGCGCCGTCCTGCAGGTACTCCATGGTCTCGCGCGTGCCGAGCGAGGAATGGCCCTGGCTGCCGAGCAGGGTCGCCTTGCCGGTCTCCTTCATCACCTGGGCGACGAGGCGCGACTCCCGGATGTTGTGGGTCAGCGGCTTCTCGCAGTAGACGTGCTTGCCGGCACGCATGGCATGACAAGAAACGTAGGCATGCAGGTGGTCGGGTGTGGCGCACAGCACGGCGTCGACCTCCTTCTCCTTATCCAGCATCACCCGGAAGTCCTCGTAAACGGCGCAGCGGTAGTTCGGGGTTTTCTCGCGGTAGTGCTTCTCGATGTCGGCCTGGGTTGGTAGCCGACCGCCCATGCCCTTGTAATAAAAGTTTTCCAGGCTGAACGACTCGGCCGCATCCGCCACGGCGATGACCTGAACATCGTCAAGCTGAAGCAGTTGGCGCAGGTTGACCCGGCCCTGGCCGCCGGCCCCCACGAGGGCGACATTGACCTTCTCGCTCGGCGGCACAAAACCCGGGCCGCCGAGAACATGACGCGGGACGATGTTGAAGGCCGTGACACCGGCGGCGGCGGTCTTCAGGAAGTGGCGACGGGAGGAGGTCGGAGAAGGCTGATCGGACATGGCAGGAGGTTACGGCGCCAGAGGCGACGGTTTGTCGTCGAAGGTGGGGGGATGTGTGGGACACTCGCCGGAGAGCAAGGTCCTGCGCGCAGGACGGAGTTCCTCCCGATCCCCTCGTTTTGGCAAACGAGCCTACTGCCCGCACCTCGCCGCCATGCAAGCTCGCGCACGATCACCGCCACGAACCCGGCGCCTGACCACATCACTTTCCGCTGGATTCACCGGCCCGTTCCCGCATGCTGGGCGCATGACCCGCCGCCTGCTGCTCCTGCTCGCCTGCCTCGCCGTTCTGCCCGTGCACGCCGCCGACGAAACCGCGGCGATCGTCGCCGCCGACACCGCCCGCATCGCCGCCATGCTCAGACCGGAGCGCGAGGCCCTCGAAGCCGCCTTTTCCGACGAGCTGCGCTATGCCCACTCGAATGGTCTCGTCGACACCAAGGCCAGTTTTCTCGACAGCCTGCTGGGCGGGCGCACCAAATACCTCGCCTACGCACCCGGCGAACGCACGATCTCCTTCCCCGCCCCCAGTCTCGCGTTGATGAGCGGTCGCGCCAAGCTGCAGGTCGAGGGCGCCAGCGGTCGCATGGAAGCAACGCTCAGCTACCTCGCCGTCTGGCGCAAGGAGGGCAGTGATTGGCGCTTCCTTGCCTGGCAGTCGGCACGCCTGCCGACGGAGTAAGTCCGCCGGTCTTTTCCGCGACCGCCGGCGCAACATGGCGGTCGTTCAGGCCGTGCTCTGTTCATGCTCCACCGCCTCGCCGCCCTGCTGCTGTTCTGCCTGCCTGCCCAGGCGCAGCTCACCGTGCACCACGATTTCCCGGGCGGCGCTGCCGACGTCCTGGCCTTGGACGCCGATGCCGGTCGGATCGAGATCGCGCCGCCGGTGCGCGAGGGTCGGGGCTGGCCCTGCTGGTGGTACGTGCGGATCGACGGCGCCACGCCCGGTCAGCCCCTGACCGTGGTGGTGCGGCCGGCCAGCCGCCCCTTCCGCGCCCAGGATCGACTGGCGGCGGCCTGGTCGATGCCGCGTCAGGCCTCGATCAGCACCGACGACAGCACCTGGCAACCGACCGAGCCCGGCGAGATCACCCCGGCCTCCGCCAGCTACCGCCTGACCGCACCGGCCGCCCGTTTCTGGCTGGCCTGGGGACCGCCCTTCCTGCCTGCGCATGCCGAGGCCCTGCTGGCCGAAACGGCGGCGCGTCTGCCGGGAGCCGAGCGCTTTGTGCTCGCCACCACCCGCGAGGGTCGGCCCGTGCCGGGTCTGCGCTTCGGTCGGCGCGACGCCGCGCAGGCGGTCTGGGTGCAGGCGCGCCAGCATGCCTGGGAGGCCGGTGCCTCCTGGGTTGGCCGCGGCTTCCTCGACTGGGTCGCCAGCGATGCCCCCGCCGCGCGCGCCCTGCGCGATCAGGCCGAGATCTTTTTCATCCCGATCATGGATGTCGACAACGTCGCCATCGGCGCCGGCGGCAAGGAGGCCGTGCCGCGCGATCACAACCGCGACTGGTCGGATCAAGCCGTGTATCCCGAGGTCAGTGCGGCCAAAGCGCGGGTCGGCGCCTTGATCGAGTCCGGCCGACTCGCGGCCTTCTTTGACCTGCACAATCCCGGTGCCGGCGACCGCCAGCCGTTTTTCTTTGGACCGCTCGACTTCGAGCAGATGACCGGCGTGCGCCGGCGCAGCTACGAGCGCTTTCTGGAACTGGCCGTGGCGGAGATCACCGGCCCGCTGGCGATCGCGCCCAAGTACCGTTTCGCCACCTACGTGAAGACCGAGGAGGAACGCGCCCGCGTCAGCGGCAACTGGGTGCGCGACCGCAGCCACGAAAGGGCGGTGGCATTGACCCTGGAAACCGCTTGGAACACCCCGCACAGCACGACCACGGGCTACCGCGAGGTCGGTGCCGGCCTGGCGCGCACGCTGGCGGCCTACCTGGCGGAACTCCCGACGCGCTGAGGCCGGTTCACAGAAACTGCTCGATCGGCAGGCGGCCGTTCCAGGCGCAGATGAAGAAGGTGCCGGGCTTGGTCTCGCTCGGCCGGAGGATGATGCGGCCGCCTGCGGCTTCGACGAGCTGGACGCCGGCAGCGATGTCCCAGAGGCTGATCTGCTCCTCGACGTAGGCGTCGAGCCGGCCGGTGGCGACATAGGCCAGGGCCAGGGCCGCGCTGCCGAGCATGCGCGTCTTGAACACCTCGTAGCTGAGGCGGCGGTAGCGGTCGAACCCGGCGTCGAGGGCGGATTTGCTCTTCGAGAAACCGGCGGTGATGATCGCCTCGCTCATCTGCGGACGCGTGCTGACCGCGATGGGCTTGCCGTTGAGCTGGGGCACACCGCCGTGGACCACGCTCCAGGTTTCACCCTGCATGGGGTCGTGAATGACGCCGAGCAGCGGCTCGTGGGTGGCGCGCACGCGCGCGGCGATGGAGACGCAGAAGTGCGGGATGCCGTAAAAGTAGTTCACCGTGCCATCGATCGGATCAATGATCCACTCGACCTCGCCCTCACCGCCGAGATCGCCCTCCTCCTCGCCGAGGATGGCGTGGTCGGGATGGGCGGCGAGGATCAGGTCGGTGATGAGCTTCTGGGTGCGCACGTCGAGCTCGAGCTTCACATCGCGCCGCTTCATCTCGTTGACGGTCTTTTCCGAGCCAAAGTTGTCCTTGATGAGGCGGCCGGCCTGGGTGGCGGCGTCGAGAGCGAGGGGCAGGAGATCCATGAAGGGGCGGTGCGTGGGGGACTGGGGGTTTAGGAGGCCGCGGCGGCGATGAAGGCGACAAGTTCGCGCGCCAACGCCGTTTTGGATTGGCGCGGCAGGACGCGGGTCTGGCCACCGGGCAGGCAGAGCATGACCTCGTTTTCGTCGCTGTCAAAGCCGATGCCCGGCCGCGAGACATCATTGGCCACCAGCAAGTCGCAGCCCTTGCGGGCCAGCTTGGCCTGGGCGTGCTCGACCAGCTTCTCGGTTTCGGCGGCAAAACCGACCAGATAACCGCGAAATCCGAACGCCGTGCGGGCGGAACCGAGAATGTCCTCGGTCGGTTCCAACTCGAGCACGAGGCGCTCGCCGTTTTTTTTGAGCTTCTGCGCCGCGGCCGCCACGGGCCGGTAATCGGCCACCGCCGCGCAGAACACCGCAGCGTCACAGCGCGGGATTGCCCCGCGCACGGCCTCAAACATCTCGCGTGCGGTTTCCACACGCATCAGTTCGACCCCAACCGGCGCCGCCAGGGCCACCGGGCCGCTGATCAGGATCACCTCATGACCGGCCGCCAGCGCCGCCTCGGCGAGCGCGTAGCCCATGCGCCCGGAGGAGCGGTTCGACAGGAACCGCACCGGGTCGAGCGGCTCGCGCGTCGGGCCGGCGGTGATGAGAAAGCGCATGCCGCACTCATCGGACAGCCCTCGCCGGAGTCAACCGGTGGACAAGCGCCGCCAGCCGCGCAGGGTGCCGCCATGCGTCTTGTCATCCAGCGTTGCCTCGAAGCCAGTGTCCGCATCGACGGCCAGGTCGTCGGCCAGATCGACCGCGGCCTGGTCGTGCTGGTCGGTGTCGAGGAGGCGGACAGCGCCGAGGATGCCGACTGGCTGGCCGCGAAAACCGCCGCCATGCGCCTGTTTGCCGATGCCGAGGGCAAGATGAACCTCAACGTCACCGAGGCCGGCGGGCGCGTGCTGGCAATCAGCCAGTTCACCCTCTTTGCCAGCACGAAAAAGGGCAATCGCCCCGGTTTCACCCGCGCGGCCCGGCCGGAGAAGGCCGTGCCGCTCTATGAACACTTCCTTGCCCGGCTCGAAACCGAGCTCGGAACGCCGGTCGAACGCGGCGTTTTCGGTGCCGACATGCAGGTCGCCCTCATCAATGACGGACCGGTGACGATTGTCATTGACTCGCGCGCGAAGGAATGAGGCCCCCGCAGCGCAGGCCGTTTCTTGCACGCTTGGGGCGCCCTGCATAACCAACCCTTCCGTGCGCAGGCACTTTCGGGTTGCTTGTCAGGGTGATGCAGCCAAATTCAACTCCCCCTTTCCCCAAAAAACCTGAGATTTTCATGCGCCGCCGCTCCAACCCCCTTTCCGAACGCAACATCAAACGCATCGACACCCGGCCGGACGCCGCCAAACAAACCCACGGATTCCAAGTCTGCATCTCCCGCCACGGCAAGCTCCACACCAAGCACTTTTCCGACAGCCTGTTTGGCGGCCTGAAGGGCTCGCTGAAGGCCGCGCGCGCCTACCGCGACCAGATGCTTGCCGAGATGCCGGAGATCGAGGCCAGCCGCATCGCCCACAGCCACAACGCCAAGAACAAGAGCGGCCACGTCGGCATCTCCTACCGCAAGACCAAGAACGCCAAGGGCCGCATCGTCCGCCACATCGCCGTCTCGGTGCGCGCCGAACGCGGCAAGACCGTCTCGCGCGTCTACGCCTACACCAAGGACACCCACGACCAGGTGCTCGCCGAGGCCATCGCCTTCCGCGAGGAAATGCTGCGCCAGCGCCTCGCCCGCGAGGGCGGTCTCGCCCGCATCCTCAAGCGCCCGCACACCACGGCCGCCAAGCCTGCCACGAAATCCGCCGCGAAAAAGACCGCCAAAGCCCCGGCCAAAAAAGCCGCGGCCAAGAAGGCCCCCGCCAAAAAAGTCGCGGTGAAAAAACCGGCGTCCCCAAAAACCCCGGCCAAAAAGGCGGCGCGCCGGAAGTGAGGCTCGGCAATGCCGTTGAGGGCTTCAGCGCGTTCAGGGGCCGCCATGCCCTCAGGCGCTGAAGCTCGGGAGTACTCGGCCCCGCCGACACGCGTAACCCGGCCATGCCCTCCGGGTCCTCGCCGCCCTGCCCCGACACCCTCCTGCGTCGCCTGCTGCTCGATCTCGCGCAGGAGCGCGCGGCGGGCGCGACCTTTTGTCCTTCGGAGGTGGCCCGTCGCGCCGCGGCCGACTGGCGTCCGCTGATGCCGCGCGTGCGCGCCATGGCCGCCGAACTGGTCGCCGCCGGCCAGCTCGTTTGCACCCAGCGCGGAGAACCCGCGCATCCCTTGACGACACGCGGTGCCATCCGCCTGGCCGCCGCGGCGCGTAAGTGAGGCATGGCCGTTCACACCTGGCAATCGCGTCAGATCCTCCCTGCCGAGCCCGCGGCCGTCTGGGACTTTTTCGCCAACCCGCGCAATCTCGCCCGCCTGACGCCGCCGGAACTCGGCCTGGAGGTGCTGACCCCCAACCTGCCCGAACGGGTCACCCCGGGCCTGCTCATCGCCTACCGGGTGCGCCCCCTGCTCGGCCTGCCGCTGACCTGGCTGGCGGAAATCACCCATGTCGAGCAGGGCCGACGCTTCATCGACCAGCAGCGCGCCGGGCCCTACGCCTTCTGGCAGCATGAGCACGTCGTTCAGCGCGCCAGCGACGGCCGCACCGAGGTCGTCGATCACATCACCTACACCCTGCCCTTCGCCCCACTCGGCGACCTCGCCCAGCCCTGGCTGGTGCGGCCGCAGTTGGCGCGACTTTTTGCCGCCCGCGAACTGGCCCTGCGCCAGGTCTTCCCAGGCTGAAGCGCTGGCTCGCGGGAAAAAGACACGGCCCGGGCGCGGGCGCAGGCGTTGTTCAGGAAGCGCATGAATCTCAACGACCTCCTCGCCAGGGACCTGCTCCCCGATCCGGTGCTCCGTGCCGGCATCCGCCGCCGCCTCGCCGCCGTGCTGCGCCGGCATAGGCCCACCGATCCTGAAGCGCGCCAGGCGGCGCTCATGCGCCATGTCGAGGGCCTGAAAACCAGCCCGGTGGCCATCGCCACCGAGGCCGCCAACGAGCAGCATTACGAGGTGCCGGCCCGCTTCTACCAGCTCTGCCTCGGCCGCCACCTGAAGTACAGCAGCGGTTATTACAATTCGCCGCATGATGATCTCGACACCGCCGAGGCCACCATGCTGCGCCTCTCCTGCGAACGCGCCGGCCTCGCCGACGGCCAGCGCATTCTCGAACTCGGCTGCGGCTGGGGCTCACTGTCGCTGTGGATGGCCGAGCACTACCCGACCGCGCGCATCACCAGCGTCTCCAACTCGCACTCGCAGAAGGCGCACATCGATGCCGAGGCGAAAAAGCGCGGCCTGCACAACCTCGAGATCATCACCGCCAACATGATCGACTTCGCCGGTGTCGGCGACGCCGTCTTCGATCGCTGTGTCTCGGTCGAGATGTTCGAGCACATGAAGAACTACCGCGAACTGATGAGCCGCATCGCCCGCTGGCTCAAGCCCGGCGGCCGGCTCTTCGTGCACATCTTCACCCACCGCGACACGCCCTACCACTTCGAGGTCGAGAGCGACAACGACTGGATGGCGAAGTACTTCTTCACCGGCGGCCAGATGCCTTCCGACGACCTGCTGCTGTACTTCCAGGATGACCTGCGCATCGAGGCGCACTGGCAGGTCATCGGCATGCACTACAGTCGCACCTCCGAGGCCTGGCTGGCCAACATGGACGCCCACAAGGCCGAGATCCTGCCGCTCTTCGCCGAGACCTACGGCGCGGATCAGGTCGTCAAGTGGTGGTCCTACTGGCGACTCTTCTACCTCGCCTGCGCCGAACTCTGGGGCTACCGCGGCGGAGAGGAATGGCTCGTCTCCCACTACCGCTTCGTGAAACCCTGAGGGTGCCTTCTTGCGCTTGGCAAAAGCCCCTGACCGGGCGATGGAAGCGCCCCCCATGCTTTCCGCCAACGAACTCACCCTCGGCTACGGCAACCAGCGCCTGCTGGAAGGGGTCACGCTGGCCGTGCATGACGGCGAAAAGGTCGGCCTGGTCGGTCGCAACGGCTGCGGCAAGACGAGTCTATTAAAAATCCTCGCCGGGCGCGAGCGACCCGACTCCGGGGAGCTGTCGATCCGCCGCGGCTTGCGGGTCGGTCACCTGCCCCAGGAGTTCGAGCTCGACGACCAGGCGACGGTCCTGCAGAACATCCAGACCGGGGCCGCCGACCTGATGGCCTGGCGCACGCGCTACGAAGCCGGTGACGGCGGTGAGGCAGAGCAGGCCGACCTGTTGCACCGCATCGAGGCGGCCGACGGCTGGAATCTCGAAACCCGCATCCGCGCGGTCGCCAGCGCCCTCGGCGCGCCGCCGCTCGATGCCCCGGTGGCACCGCTGTCGGGCGGCGAAAAACGCCGTGTTGCGCTCTGCCGCGCCCTGGTCGGCCAGCCCGACCTGCTGCTGCTCGACGAGCCGACCAACCACCTCGATGCCGAATCGATCCGCTGGCTGGAGGAGTTCCTGCGCGGTTTTCCCGGCGCAGTCATCTTCGTCACCCACGACCGCTACTTCCTCGATGTCATCGCCACGCGCATCCTCGAGATCGCCGACGGCCGCTGCTACGCCCACGAGGGCAACTACACCGCCTACCTGGAGAGCAAGGCCGCGCGCCGGCAGATCGCCGAGCAAACCGAGCGCCGCCGCCAGCGCTTCCTGCGCACCGAGCTCGAATGGGTGCGCGCCGGCGTCAAGGCGCGCACGACCAAGTCGCGCCACCGGCTCGACATGTTTTATCAGATCGAGGGCATGGAGGCGCCGCCTGAGGAGCGGGAAATGGACCTGCTGCTGCCGCCGGCACCGCCGCTGGGCGACGTCGCCGTCAACCTCGATGGCGTCGGTGCCTGTGTGACCGATGAGCAGGGCCAGGAACGCTGGCTGTTCCGTCAGCTCGACGTGCAGCTGCGGCCCGGCCAGTGCACCGGCATTGTCGGTCGCAACGGCGCCGGCAAGACTACCCTGCTGCGCCTCTGCCTCGGTGAACGCGAACCCGAGGAGGGCAAGGTCGCCATCGGCAAGCGCGCCGTCTTCAACTTCATCGACCAGGCGCGCCTGCAGCTCGACGGCACCGGCAGCGTCATCGCCGAGGTGGCCGACCAGGATGAGACCGTGTTCTTCGGCGATCAAAAGCTGAGCGCGCGCGCCTACCTGCGCCGCTTCCTGTTCAACGACGACCGCATCAACGAGCGGGTCGACCGCCTGTCCGGCGGCGAACGCGCCCGCCTGCTGCTCGCCAAGGTGCTCAAGCGCGGCGGCAACATCCTCGTGCTCGACGAGCCGACCAACGACCTCGACCTGCAGAGCCTGCGCATCCTGGAGGAGGCGATCAGCAACTTCGACGGCACAGTGCTGGTGGTCAGTCACGACCGCTACTTCCTCGACCGCGTCTGCGACCAGATCCTCGCGTTTGAAGAGGGCGGCGTGCACGTGCAGGCCGGCAACTACAGCTACTACCTCGAAAAGCGCCGCGAGCGCGAGCTGCGCGAACGCGCCTGGACCGAGCCGGTCAAAACGGTGAAAGCGGTCGCCAAGGCGAAACCGCGCAAGCTCAGCTACAAGGAGCAGCGCGAGCTGGAGCAGATCGAGGCCGACATCCTCGCCGCCGAGGAGAAGGTGCAGTCGCTCGACACCACCCTCAACGATCCGTCGTTCTACATCGAGCGCTCGCACGAGGCACCGGCCCTGGCTGCGGACCTCGAGACCGCCAAGGCCGAGGTGACCCGACTCTATGCCCGCTGGGAGGAGCTGGAGGCGATCCGTGCGGAGAGTGAAGCGGCCGGCTGAGGGTCGCGTTCAGCCGGCCGGCACAGGCGAGGGCCGGCAGCGGCGCCAGAACAGCAGACCGAGCACCCCCAAGACGGCGAGACCACTTGAGAGCCGTGCGGCCAGCCGCGCGCCATCGCGAAAATCCTGTCCGTCGAACAGTGAGGTCACGCTCGGATCGGCCTTGGTGTAGAGGATCTCGTAGTGCTCACCCTCCTGCATGGCGTCCCAGACCTCTTTCCCGACGCTGGAATGCCCCTGATGCGTCTCTCCGGTCTCGGGATGGTTGAATTCGTAGTGCAGGCTGTAGCGGGTCGGTCCCTTTTCAATGAACTGGCCGTCCCGCACCCCGCTGGACGTGAAAGTTGTCTTTTCCACCAGCCGCGCCACCGCCCGTCCCGAGGCTTGATCAAAAGCCTGCGCGTGCCGGCTCTGCTGCCAGGCGACCCAGCCAAACAGCCCCGCCAGCGCCAGGCTGATCAGGGCCAACGGCCGCAGGACTTCATAGGCCAAGGATTTCATGC
The DNA here is from genome assembly GCA_947523045.1 of uncultured Prosthecobacter sp. Classification (GTDB taxonomy): domain Bacteria; phylum Verrucomicrobiota; class Verrucomicrobiia; order Verrucomicrobiales; family Verrucomicrobiaceae; genus Prosthecobacter. Next base: position 158 of record CANNUR010000092.1, on the reverse strand, counting down.
GGGGTGCGGGCAGAGCGCAAATCAGCCTACGCGCCGGCACGGCACTTGACAAGCCGCGGGCGGCCCACGCCGTGTCGGACTTGTCGGACTTGTCGGACTTGTCGGACTTGTCGGACTTGTCGGACTTGTCGGACTTGTCGGACTTGTCGGACTTGTCG
>CANNUR010000091.1 GCA_947523045.1 uncultured Prosthecobacter sp. | reverse complement strand
GCAGGGCATCCTGGACACTGGCACTGGGCGGGATGAGGGCAAGTTGGTCGCCCTGGCGCATGACATCGGCCACGCGGGTGAGCAGGGCGCGGCCCAGGGAGCCGCCGGGATGCAGGCGGGCGAAGTCCTCGGGACGGAACCCGCGCGTTTCGAGCAGGACCATGGCGAGGGCGTCGCAGAGCACGAGCATCGTCGTCGTGCTGGCGGTCGGTGCCAGGTTGAGCGGGCAGGCTTCCTGGGTGACGTGCACGTCGAGCACAACATCGGCGTGCCGGGCCAGGGTGGATTGCGTGTCGCCGGTCAGGGCGATGAGCGGCAGGCCCAGACGCTTCAGGTGCGGCAGCAGGTTGATCAGTTCGGCGGTCTCGCCGCTGTGGCTGAGCACGATGCCGAGGTCGCCGGGGTCGAGCACGCCGAGGTCGCCGTGCAGGGCGTCGCCCACGTCAAGGCAGACGGTGGTGGCGCCGGTGCTGTTGAGGGTGGCGGCCAGCTTGCGCCCGATGTTGCCGCTTTTGCCGACGCCACAGACAATCAATTTGCCACGGCCGTCCAGGCAGCGCCGCATCCGGTCAATCGCCTCGGTGAAACGGTCGTCGATCCGGGCATGCAACCGCTCCAGCTGGTCGATCTCCAGGCGGATGACGCGGCGGGCGAGTTCGGGGGCATTCATGCGGTCGGGCAAGGGACAAGCTAGGCCGGAATCGGCCGTCTTGCAAAGGCGGAGTGGCGGCCCGGTCTTGCCGGAGTGGGCAGATGGGGGTAGAGTGATGGATGCTGCCCTGGCTTCAGCCCGACCGTTTTCCGCTCTACCTCGCCCCGATGGCGGGGGTGACGGATCTCACCTTCCGCACGCTCTGCAAGGAGCTGGGCGCGGATGTCATGGTCACGGAGTTCGTCAGTGCCGAGGGCATCCTGCAGCGCGACGACCGCACCCGCCACTACACGGAATTCGATGAGCCCCAGCGCCCGCTCGGCGTGCAGTTGTTCGGGGCCGACGGCCAGCGCATGGGCGAGGCCGCGCGCAAGATCCTTGACTGGAAGCAGCCGGATTTCATCGACATCAATTTCGGCTGCCCGGTCAACAAGGTTGTGGCCAAGAACGGCGGCTCCTCGCTGCTGCGCAACTGCCCGCTGCTCGAGTCCGTGGCGCGCGGCATCGTTCAGGCCGTGCCGGTGCCGGTGACCGCCAAGATGCGCATCGGCTGGGATTCGGCGAACATCAATGCGGTCGAGGTGGCGCGCCGGCTGGAGGACTGTGGCGTGCGCGCGCTCGCCGTGCACGGTCGCACCCGCGCCCAGGGCTACAGCGGCGTCGCCGACTGGGAGGTCATCGCCCGGGTGGCCGAGGCGGTGCGCATCCCGGTGATTGGCAATGGTGACATCGCCAGCGGTGCCGATGTCGAGGTGCGTCGCGCCCAGTCCGGTGTGGCCGGCATCATGATCGGCCGCGCCGCCATGGCCAACCCCTGGGTGTTCCAGGAGGCGAAGCACTACCTGTCGACCGGCTCGCAGCCGGCACCGGCAACCGCCGAGCAGCGTTTTGAGCTGATGCGCCGGCACTGCCAGATGGCGATTGCCCGCAGCACGCGCGGCGAGTTTGAGGTCATGCGCGCCATGCGCAACCGGCTCATGCACTACACGCGCAGCCTGCGCGGCGGCAAGTTCCTGCGCGCGCGCTTCAGCCAGATCGCCAGTGTCATGGAGCTTGACGACGTACTTGCGTCCTACCTTGCCCACCGCGACGAACTGCTCGAGGCGGCCGAGACCGGCGAAGCCGACGGCCTGCACGCCTGAGGCTGGCTCACAGACCGACCGCGGCGCGCACCTCGTCGGCACCGACGCCGCGCAGTTGGAACACGCGCAGCAGGGTGTCTTCAATGAGGTTGTTCGGGCAGGAGGCACCGGCGGTGATGCCGATCACGACCGCTTCCGGCGAGCCCAGCTTGGCGGAATAACTGGTCGTCTCCTGCTTCAGGTGCAGGTCGAAGTGAACAATTTGTTCGAGCGAGGCCAGGCAGGAGGCGGTGCGGATGAAGAAGGTCGGCAGCTGCTGCTCGCCGATCTCGACGAGGTGGGTCGTGTTCGAGCTGTTGTAGCCGCCGACCACGAGCAGCAGGTCGAGCGGCTGGCGCAGCAGCAGGAAAAGGGAATCCTGGCGCTCCTGGGTGGCACCGCAGATGGTGTCGAAGACCTGGAAGTTCTGCGCGCCGACTTCCGTGCCGTCGCGATCAACAATCGCCTGCTGCAGGCGACGCTGGATCTCCTCGGTCTCGGACTTCAGCATCGTCGTCTGGTTGGCGACCCCGATGCGGCGCAGGTGCACGTCGGGATCAAAGCCTTCCGAAAGGGCGCTGGCGCCCTTGAAGCGGTCGAGGAAGGCCGCCTTGTCGCCGCCGTGGCGGATGTAGTTGCAGACGAAATCGACGTCGGCCAGGGTTAGCACGACGAGGTAGTGACCGTTGCCATCGTCGCCGAGGGCGCGCGAGGAGGTGGCGCGGGTTTCCTCGTGCTCGGCCTTGCCATGGATGATCGACGTGAAGCCGGTCTTGGCATAGTTGCGCACGCGCTTCCAGACGCTCATGACGTCACCACAGGTCGTGTCGACCACCATGCAGCCGCGTTCGGCGATGCGCTTCATGAGCTTGGTCTCCGCGCCGAAGGCGGGCACGATGACGACGTCGTCGCTGTTGAAGCCATCGATCGCCGCCTCGTGCTGACCGACCGGGATGCTGACGATGCCCATTTCGGTGAGCTGGCGGTTCACCTCGGGGTTGTGGATGATCTCGCCGAGCAAAAAGACCCGGCGGTCGGCGAAGACGCGGCGCGCGGCGTAGGCGAGGTCGATGGCGCGCTCGACGCCATAGCAGAAGCCGAAGTCGCGCGCCAGGCGCACGGTCGTGTTGCCGAGCGACAGCACGCTGCCGCGGGCGCGCACCGCCTCGACGAGGGGGCTGCGGTAATGGGTCTCCACCTCGGCCTGGACGCGCTCCATGACCTCCGGCGTGCGGACGTTGACGCGACGGGACGGGGCGGCGGACATGGGATCAGTAATTGTAAACCTTGCCCTGGGCGGCGTCGGCGAAGACCTGCGGGCTCATCATGTAGGCGTTCGGCGGGTCGGCCAGGGTGGAGTCATCCAGCACCGGCAGGTGGCTGCCATGGTTGGCGTCCTCAGGATGGGTGGCGGCGACATGCACCGGAGTGCCGACCTTCACCATGTCGAACATCTTGCGCGCGGTCTGGATCGGCAGGCGCACGCAGCCATGGGTGCAGGGGTAGGGCTTCACCCAGCCCCAGTGCATGCCGTAGGCCGGCGCGTAAAAGGACATCCAGTAGGTCATCGGGTAACCGGCGCCCGGCTGGCTGACGCGGCGGCGCTGGGCGGTTTTGCTGAGAATGCGGTGGTGACCGGCCGGGGTGGGGGTCTTGGCAGTGCCGACCGAGCAGGGGCTGGAGAGCAGGACGCGATCGCCCTCGACCACATAGACGCGCTGGGCCTGGGTGCTGATTTTGACCTTCACGGCCGACGGATTTTTCACGGGCTCGACCTTCGGATCAAAGCGGGTCGAGTACTGGGACTTGCTGGTTTTGCGGGTCGCGCAGCTGCTCAGGCCGGCGGCGAGCACGACCAGCAGGGCGCCAAGGGCGAGGCGGGGGAAGGGGAAGTTCATGCGAATGAGCAATCTAGCATGCCCTGGCGGCGCATCCAGTGGTTTTGCCCCGGAAAAAACCGTGTTTTTTTGCTGACGTGCGGCGTTCCAGCGCGGTAGAAAAGTCGCACCCCCATGAAACTGCCCCTGCTGACGCTTGTTCTGTCTGCCGCCCTCACCGCCACCGCCCAGGAGACCCCGGCCAAAGCCGCGACGACCCCCGAGGCGCCGACACAATGGGTGCTCTTCGATGGCAAGTCGCTCAAGGACTGGGAGACCGTCGATATTGGCGGCAGCGGAGAGGTGACGCTGGAAGGCGGACAGATGATCATTGCCCAGGGCGACAGCCTCAGTGGGGTCGTTTACAAAAAGGCGGCCGAGCTGCCGCTGACGAACTATGAGATCAGCCTGCAGGCCAAGCGGCTGCAGGGGGTGGATTTCTTCTGTGGCCTGACTTTCCCGGTCGGCAAGCTCGATCGCTGCGCCAGCCTCATTCTCGGCGGCTGGGGCGGTAGCGTCACCGGCATCAGCAGCATCGACGACCTCGATGCCGCCAACAACGCCACCGGCAGCTACCAGCGTTACGACGACGACAAGTGGTACAACGTGCGCCTGCGCGTCACCCCGAACAACCTCAGCGCCTGGGTGGACGACAAGCAGGTGGTCGACATCGACATCAAGGACCGCAAGGTCAGCCTGCGCGCCGGTCCCATGGAGGCCTACGCGCCGCTGTCGCTGACCACCTACAACACCATGGCGGCGATTCGCAACGTGGTCCTGCGCAAGCTCTAAGTCTGGGGCTTCGCCCATCACAAATCTCAGATCTCGGATCGGTGGATTCCGCGTTGGGAGCTGGTGTCGTCCCAGATGAAGGGCATTGGGCGAAGATCGCCGCGGCTCGTTTCGGGACCTCTTCGCACCTTGCTTCCGCGCATCATTGCAAAAAAAGCGGCCTGCACCCACGTAGGTAGCTTTTGCCCATGTTGCGTTCCGTCTGTTACCTTCTTCCGCTGCTGCCTCTGGTAGCCAGCGCCGCGCCGCTGTCCTTTGAAAAGGATGTGCGCCCCGTGCTCAAGGCCCATTGCACCCATTGCCATGGCGAGGAGGAAAAGCCGGATGGCGGCGTCGATCTGCGCCTGCGGCGCTTCATGGACCTGACCCTCGACAGCGGCGACCGTCTGCTTGTGCCCGGCAAGCCGGAGCAGAGCGCGCTTGTCCACATCATCCGCAGCGGTGAGATGCCGAAGAAGGGCAGTCCCATGCCCGAGGCGGAACTGGCGATCATTGAACGCTGGATCCGCGAGGGCGCCAAGACCCTGCGACCCGAGCCATTGGCGCTGGCGCCGGGTGCGGTCATTTCCGAAGAGGACCGCGCCTGGTGGGCCTTCCAGCCGGTGCAGCGTCCGGCAGTGCCGAAGGCCGACCCCGCGCAGGTGCGCACCCCGGTCGATGCCTTCCTGCTCGCCAAGCTCAGCGACTCCGGCCAGGGCTTCGCGCCCGAGGCCGATCGCCGCGCCCTCATCCGCCGCCTCTCGCTCGATCTCACCGGCCTGCTGCCCACCCCGGAGGAAGTCGAGACCTTCGTCGCCGATCGCTCGCCGCTGGCCTATGAAAACCTGGTCGAACGCCTGCTCGCCTCGCCGGCCTATGGCGAACGCTGGGCACGCCACTGGCTCGACGTCGCCGGTTACGCCGATAGCAACGGCTATGCCGAGGCCGATTCTGTGCGGCCGCATGCCTGGCGCTACCGCGACTACGTCATACGCTCCCTCAACGACGACAAACCCTGGGACGAATTCATCCAGGAACAGCTCGCTGGCGACGAACTCGCCGGGGCCACCCACGGCGATTACCAGCAGGCGGTGCTCGACCCGCGGCGCACCGACCAGCTCATCGCCACCGCCTTCATGCGCCTCGCGCCGGATGGCACGGGTGACACGGTCGATGACGCCAAGCTCGCCCGCAACCAGGTCATTGCCGAACAGATCAAGGTCATGACCTCCTCGATCATGGGCCTGACCGTCGCCTGTGCGCAGTGCCATGACCACCGCTACGACCCAGTCACCCAGCAGGATTATTACCGCCTGCGCGCGGTTTTCGATCCGGCCTATCACTGGGAGGCTTGGCGCGCGCCGGCCCAGCGCCACTACTCGATGTATTCCCCCGAGGAACGCGCCCGCGCCGCCGAGATCGAGGCGCAGGCCAAGGCGATCGAGGCTGAGGCCCGGGCCATGAGCAAAAAATTCCTCGATGAGATCTTCGAGGTTGAGATCCTCAAGCTGCCCGAGGCCGAACGCGCCCCCTACCGGGTCGCTCGCGCCACCGCGGAGAAGGAGCGTACGCCGGAGCAGAAGGCCCTCATCAAGAAGTATCCCTCCGCCCTGGCCACCTACTCGCTCAACCTCTACGACAAGAAAAAGCAGGACCTCGTCGATGCCAAGATGGCCGAGGCCACCCAGCTGCGCGCCACCAAACCGGCCGAGGGTTTCCTCATGGCCCTCATGGAGGTGAAGGGCCAGGTGCCAAAGTCGAAGCTGTTCAACCGTGGCGATCACGAGCAGCCGAAGCAGGAAGTTCAGCCGGGCGAAATCGGTATCCTGGCCGGCCCGTCGATTGAGCCCTTCAAGCCAGTGCCGGTGAGCAGCGGCTCCACCGGTCGCCGCCTCGCCTACGCCCAGTGGCTGACCAGCGGCAAGCACCCGCTCACCGCACGTGTGCTCGTCAACCGCTTCTGGCTCCATCACATGGGGCGCGGCCTGGTCAATACCCCCGGCGATTTTGGTCGCCAAGGCGAGCTGCCCAGCCATCCGGAACTGCTCGACTGGCTGGCCGACAGCTTCGTGCGCGGCGGCTGGAAGCTCAAGCCCCTGCATCGACTCATCGTGCTCAGTTCCGCCTACCGTCAGTCCTCGGTCCACGAGGCCTCCCTGCGCCAGGATCCGGAGAACCGCCTCTACGGCCGCTTCAAGCTGCGCCGGCTCGATGCCGAGACCCTGCGCGACTCCCTGCTCGCCGCCAGCGGCGCGCTGGTGAGCGACCGCTTCGGACCTTCCAGCGGCGTCGGCATCGACCCTCAGGGCCGCGTCGTGGTTGGCATCGACAAGGGCACGATCACCACCCACAAGGTCGAGCCCGGCGGTGCCGCCGACTTCCGCCGTTCCATCTATGTCCAGGTGCGTCGCACCCGGCCAGTCACCGTGCTCGACACCTTCGATGCCCCCAGCATGGTGCCCAACTGCGAGATGCGCGCCCAGACCACGGTCGCCCCGCAGTCGCTGCTGCTGATGAACGACACCTTCATCCTCGACAGCGCCAAGCGCCTCGCCGAGCGACTCGAAAAGGAGTGTCCCGGCAACGTCCCCGCCCAGCTCGAGCGCGCCTGGAGCCTGCTCTTTGGCAAGCCCCCCAGCGCCGATGACCTCGCCCAGAGTCAGGCCTATCTGGAGGAACAAACCCGCCAGCTCGCCGACTACCACCGCACCACCCCGCCCGCCAAGGGCGCGCCCGCCCCGAATCCGCCCCGCGAAGCTCTTGCCAGCCTCTGCCAGATTCTCTGCTCCTCGAACCGGTTTTTGTACGTCGAATAGGCCGGTTGGATGAAGCGTTGGGAGACCCTGTCGGCGGGGCAGTGACCCCGCTCGTGGGTGGCAACGTGCTGAAGGCAACACCACCGGGAAGGAATGAGCCGAGAGAAAGTGCGGATGACACGAAGCTCACGAAGGAGACAGAGGCGCCGCTGTGCCGTTGCCGTGGGAGGGTTCCCCGTGTAGCAGCCGATCGCCAGACGGCGATCTGACGGAGCGCGTGTGTGCCAAAGGTCACTCGCTTGGGGAGGTGGTCGCGCGTTCGACTCTATCACTTCGTTCACATGGAACGCTCCGGTGCAGCGAATCGCTCTGGACGGCGCAGGGCCGTTGCCGCAGTCTTGGCCGGTCGCCCATGTCCGATAACTCTGCCGCCTATCCCTACCTTGAGGAAGCCCTGCCGGGGTTCCATCGCGGGCGGGCGCGGGTGAAGGCGGCGGGCGATTCGCTGGCGGCGCTGGGCTGGGTGGGCACGAAGTACGATTTCTACCGCTTCGCCAATCGCCTGCGGCTGGCGGCCTGTTTTGGCGGGCTGCACCTGAAGGGCTTTGGCGATGACACCGCCGCCGGTTACGACGCCCTGACCCAGGTGTTTTTCACCTGGTCGGCCTTCGAACGCTATGCCGACCTCGCCAACGACCGGCCACCGTTCCGCGCGCTGTTTGCCCATCACCCGCGCTCGAAGGTGCACGAGCTGGCGGCGCTCTGTCGCTCCCAGGATCCGGAGCACAAGTTGGTTGGTTTCCTCATCACCCAGAGCCTGCTGCCGGTGCACGAGACGCACCTGACCCGCTACCGCGACGGCCATGATTTTTCGGTGCTGACCCTGGCGGCCTGCATCCGGCACATCTTCGCCCATGGCCATCTGACGGCGAACCCCTACCGGCTGCCGGCGGGCAACCTGGTCGTCATCTGCTGCGCCCTGCACGAGTTCCTGCTCGACTTCATGCGCAGCGATTTCCTCCGCCGCGTGCAACTGGCGGAGGCGGGGGTCTGAGCATTGGCGATCGTCGATCCTCACTCCGGCTTGCACTTGCAGAGCCATTCCGGGTTCTTGCAGGCTTCGCAGGTGGAGGGATCGTACTCGAAGCGGGCGGTGATGGCCTTGGTGCTGTCGTTCTCCTTGTAGCGCAGGATGAGCCATTCGCCGGCCTTGACCAGCGGCACATGGAATCCCTTGGCGTCGCGGGTGACCTCGAGTTTCCGGGGTTGGGCGCGGTCGCCGGTGGTGGCGGTGAGCGATTGCTGGTTGATGGCGACCGGTTTCATCGCCTTGTCGAGCACGGCGATGTGGAACTGGCCGTCCTTGATGGTGACTTCACCGTGCATCGTTTCGTTGGTGCTGAACTCGAGGATGCGGCCGCCGTTGGGGCCGAGTTCGACGCCGCTGTGGGCGAGCAGCAGGCCGGTGGTGGCGGCGAGCAGGAGGGGGATGAGGCGCAGGACTTTCATGGTGGGTTGGGTGCTTGGGTTGGGGTTTACAAAGCGGCGGGGGCGTGGCCCCGCACCGCGGATTCGGCGGCCTTGCGGCCAAAGAGGTAAAAGACGGCGGGTGTGACCATGAGGTCGAGCAGGGTGCTGCTGATCAGGCCGCCGACGATGACAACGGCGACCGGATGCAGGATCTCCTTGCCGGGTTCATCGGCCGCCAGCAGCAGCGGCACGAGGGCGATGCCGGCGCTCAGGGCGGTCATCAGCACGGGCACGAGTCGCTCGAGCGTGCCACGCACGATCAGGTCCCGGCCAAAGGTCTCGCCCTCATGGGCCATGAGGTGCAGGTAGTGGCTGATCATCATGATGCCGTTGCGCGCCGCGACACCGCCGACGGCGATGAAACCGACGAGGGTGGCGATGCTGATGTTGTCGACCAACAGCCAGGTGAGGGCGAGGCCGCCCATGAGGGCGAGCGGCAGGTTGAGCATGACCTGCAGCGCCAGCGACAGGCTGCGGAAGTAGCCGTAGAGCAGGAGGGTGACGGCGAGCAGCACCAGGGCGAAGGCGAAGGTGATGCGCCGGGTGGCGGCCTGCTGGGCCTGAAACTCGCCCTCGAAGCGCAGGTGGTAGCCTGCCGGCAGCGCGACCTTTTCGCGGACCTGTTTTTGCCACTCCTGCACGAGGCTTTCGAGGTCGCGCTCGGAGGTGTTGGCACCGATGACGATGCGGCGCTGGCTGTTCTCGCGGTTGATGACGTTGGGGCCCTTTCCCTCGCGGATGTCGGCCACGAGGTTCAGTGGAATGAGTTGGCCGCCGTGGGTCTCGAGGAGCAGGTTGCCGATCTTTTCCGGTGAATCGCGCCAGGCTTCAGGCAGGCGCAGCACCAGATCGATGGTGCGCTGGCCCTCGCGCAGTTCGGCCAGGGTGACGCCACCGAGCAGGGTGGAGACCTGTGCGTTGATGTCGCCGGGCTGGAGGTCGTAGGCGAGGGCGCGCTCGCGGTTCACCTCGATCTGGATCTGCGGAATCGGCACTTGCGCCTCCAGGTTCACGTCGGTGAGCCCGGGGATCGACTGACCGAGATCGCGCACCTGCGCGCCCATTTCCCGCAGCACCTCGAGATCCGGACCGAAGACCTTCACGGCAATCTTCGCCGAGACTCCGCTGAGCATGTGGCTGAGGCGATGGCCGATGGGCTGGCCGACATTGACAAAGGTGCCGGGGATGGCGGCAAGCCGTTCGCGGATCTCCGCGAACACGACCTCGCGCGGCCGGCCGGTGTCGTGAAACTCCACGTCGAACTCATTCACGCTCACCGGCATGACGTGATCGTCGCGCTCGGCGCGGCCGGCCCGGCGGCCGACGCTCTTCACCTCGCGCATGCCCTGCAGCAGACGAACGCCCACCTCGCCGATCTCGTTGGCCTGGGCCAGCGAGGTGCCGGGGGCGCTGACCAGCGAGATCGTCGCGCTGCCTTCATGGAAGGCGGGCAGGAATTCCTTGCCCAGGATCGGATACAGCATGAGCGCGGCGATCAGCAGGGTGCCGGCAAACGCCAGGACAAGGGTCGGCACGCCAAGAGCCAGCTTGAGGAAGCTGCGCTGCACGAGCCCCTTCATGGCACGGACGACCACGCCATCGCCATGCCCCTGGCCGCCGGTTTTCAGCAGCAGGGAGCAGAGCACGGGGATCACCGTCAGGGAGACGACGAACGACGCCGCCATGCTGGTGATGGTGGCGATGGCGATCGGGGTGAACAGCCGGCCTTCGAGGCCTTCCAGGCCGAGCAG
>CANNUR010000090.1 GCA_947523045.1 uncultured Prosthecobacter sp. | reverse complement strand
ACATTAATGTTGCCGCCGCGGTGTTTGTGCAGTTTAAATCCGGGCCTCAGTCCCGTCAACCACTGCTCAAAAGTATCTGGAGAAACACGGTCCGCGAAGGTTTCATGAGCTTCACGCACACGGGCAACCGCAGAGGCTCCTGTATCAGGCTCGGCATCAGGCTGAAGGTTAACGACTGATCCTAGGGAAATCGAAGCTGCAAGGGCCTCGATCTCGCTTTGATCGAGCTCCTCATGAAGGGCAGTTTGCAGCCGCGCCTCATCTTCAGCGCGTCCTCGCCGCGTGGCAGAAAGCTTAAAGGTGGCAGTGGAATCTACATCGCAGAAAAGCGGAAAAAATTCACGGCCTCCTTGTTGAATGGCCGCCTCACCACCCAGCTTATGCAGGAGAAATTCTCCCGCTTTCTCCGCTGTGCTAGCAGGGACGGAGTCGGTCTTCAGGGGGGCTTGAAACCGAGATACCGCAGCCTCCATTGTCGGAACTTCCGCCAACTGCCAGGCCCGCTGCAAAGAATCACCCATACCTTGGCGGCGCTGGCCTTTCTTATCAAACCCATGCCAAACGGCCCCCAGCAGCCCGCGCAGCTTGGTCAGCTTGCTGTCAGGAGACGAACCCAGCGCTGCCAGGGCAACAACGTAATAATTTACCGCATCCTGAAAAAGCTCATGATGCTGCCACAAGGCAGCCTGGCCCGCAGGCAAGTCGATCCATTCCGCTTTTTTTGCCTTCCCTGCTGCGCCATGGGCATCCAGCTTTTCCGCCTTGGCAGCTGCGGGCACTTGAACCCTCGTGACACGTCCTTGATAAATTCGGTTCATCGCATGAAATCATAAGGAGAACACGGGTACTGACAACGGAATTTATTGAGTCACGACAAGTCAAAAAATTAACCCACTCTCTTGCACGCGAGGAGGGCGCGAGCCCATCGGCAGATTGATTTCATGACCCCTCAAGGAATTCAACCTTGAGTGCCGCAGCAACAATGGAATGAGAGAGTTTAGCATGGATCACCTTCCCACTCAGGCCAGCCCCCGAATTCGGGCTCTGTTCTGAATCATTCGTGCCATTCGTGGTTCCAAATCAGATCCCCCACTTGTCCGCACCAAATCACATTGAGCAACCCAAGAATACACCTTTCAATTAATCACATATCTTATCTATTGAGCCACAACAGACACAAGCAGACCTTCACCTCGGTGAAAAGGCTGCTCCACGACCAAAACGGCCGAGTATCGGCGCTTGCCCCCCGTCAGGCCACCAGCCAGTCGCGCACGGCGGCGATGACCTCGTTGCGCTGGGCTTCGGTGAGCTCGCCGTAGATCGGCAGGCTGAGCACCTCGCCGGCGAGGCGGTGGGCGATGGCGCAGCCGCGGCGCGAGCTTTCTGGCAGGCCGGCAAAGCAGGGCTGCTGGTCGAGCGTCAGCGGGTAGTAGATCTCGCAGCCGATGCCGGCACGCTGCAGATGGTCGCGCAGCGAGTCGCGGCGACCGGCACCCAGCACGCGCAGGGTGTACTGGTTCCAGATGTGGGTGTTGTGCGCGTAGGCCGTCGGCAGCACCACGCGCGTGCCCTGCTCCGCCAGCCAGCTGTCCTGGGCGACGATGCACTTGCAATGGGCGGGATTGGCGACCGCGATACCCGGCAGTTGCGACAGCTCGCGGGTGTAGTGGTCGGCGTTGGCCTGGCGCTGGGTGGTGTACTCGCCATAGCGCTTCAGCTTCACGCTGAGCAGGGCGCACTGCAGGGTGTCGAGGCGGAAATTGCCGCCGAGGTGGTGATGATAATACTTCGGCTTCGAACCGTGCACGCGCAGCACGCGGGCATATTCGGCGAGGGCATCATCGTTGGTGACCAGCATGCCGCCGTCGCCAAAGCCGCCGAGGTTTTTGCTCGGGAAGAAACTGTAAGTGCCGAAGTCGCCCATCGTGCCGCAGGCGCGACCCTTGTAGGTGGCGCCGATGGCTTGGGCGCCGTCCTCGACAACCCGCAGGCCATGCTCGCGAGCCAGCTCCAGCAGCGGATCCATGTCGGCGCTCTGGCCGAACAGGTGCACGGGGATGATCGCGCGGGTGCGCGGGGTGATCTTGGCGCGCACGTCCTTGAGGTCGAGGTTGAAGCAGACCGGACAGATGTCGGTGAACACCGGCACGGCGCCGAGCCGGGCCACCGCACCGGCGGTGGCAAAGAAGGTGAAGGCCGGGCAAAGCACCTCGTCGCCAGGGCGGATGTCGAGGGCCATGAGGGCGAGCAGCAAAGCGTCAGTGCCCGAAGACACGGCAAGCGCGTGCCGGCAGCCGAGCAGGGTGGCCACTTCCTGCTCAAAGGTTTCCATCTCCGGTCCCATGATGAAGCGACCGTGGCCGAGCACGCGCCGGAAGGCCTCGACGAGTTCGGATTCGAGCGGGTGATTCTGGGCGTTGACGTCGAGCAGGGGGACGGGCATGGGACGGCAAATTCCGTTCAATCCGGCCCCGGTCAAATGCCAAGACAACATTCCGCGCCACCGCCACTGAAGCTGGCAGCCGCCACATAACCGGCCTTGCAGACCACGTGCAGGAGCTGATCCTGATTGAAGGTGGTCTTGCCGGCACACTTGGCGGTATCGATGCCCCAGTGCAGGACGAACTCGACCGCCGCCACCAGCGATGAACCCGTGATCGCCCAAACAAACCCGGCATGAATCAGGCAGTGCGCCGCCATGCAGACCAACCAGATGTTCGCCGGCCGCGCCGGATCGCCAAGCGCGAGCAGAAACCGGCGGTTCTTGCCGATGGCCAGAAACTCGCCCTGCAGGGGAAAATCCGCCAGGGCATGACCGATGCACAGGGCAAAGAAGACCTGGGCGGCGGCGAGGAGGGTGGTCGGGGGAAACTCCAGCAGCATTCCCGCAAGCTCCCATCCCCGGCCCGCAGTGGCAACCTGAAAAATCCATCCAGCCCAGGCCCACCGCCGCCGCTTGACGCCGCCGCGGTTCCAAGCCTATGAGGTCGCCATGCATCCCCTGCTCTCCGCGGCCCGCCTCTACGGCATTGTCGATCTGGGCTACGTCGCCCCGGCCGCTGCGCCGGCCATGACCCGTGCGCTCTGCGAGGGCGGCGTCGACCTGCTGCAACTGCGCGCCAAGGGCCTGGCCCCGGCGGCGGTGGAAGCCCTGGCCAGCGAGCTTTTGCCCATCACACGCGACCTCGGCGTGCCCTTCATCCTCAATGACCATGTCGCCGTCGCCGCCGCCGTCGGCAGCGACGGCGTGCACGTCGGCCAGGACGACGCCGCGGTCGCCACCGCCCGCGCCGCGGTCGGCTCCGGGATCTTCGTCGGCAAATCCACCCACAGCCTCGCCCAGGCCGAGGCAGCCCAGGCCGAGGGTGCCGACTACCTCGGCTTCGGCCCACTCTATGCCACCGGCACCAAGCCGAACTATGTGCCGATCGGTCTCGCGGACATTGCCGCCGTGCACACGCGGGTCACCACCCCGGTGTTCTGCATTGGTGGCGTCAACGCCGCACGCCTGGACGAGATCCTCGCCGCCGGTGCCCGCCGGGTCGTCGTGGTCTCCGCCTTCCTGCAGGCGACCGACCCGCGCGCCGCCGTGCGCGAGCTGAAAGCCCGACTGCCCTGACCCCCATGCGCCTGCTCCTGCTCTGCCTTTTGGCGGTCGCCGCCCATGGCCAGGTCGCGCCGTCCGCGCCACCGCCCAAGCCCCTGCCGGCGGTGCTGCTGCGCTGGGCCGAGGCGCAGCGGACCCGCGGCGACGTTGAGGTCGAGTTCCAGCAAACGCGCACGACCCCGGCCCTAGCGCGCCCCATCCTCACGCCCGGGCGCTTCTGGCACTTCGCCGACGGCGGCTTCCGCTGGGAGCTGGGCCGGCCGGCCGCCACCGTACTGGTGCACGATCAGGAGACCTTTCGCGTGCGCGAGGCCGGAGCGACCGACTGGCGGGAGCTGGATGCCGAGGACCCGCGCTGGCGGATGTGGACGCGTTTTCTCAGCGGTCGCGAAGCCAGTCCCGAGGACTTGCAGAAGCATTTCCTGGTCGATGCCGAGCAACAAACCGCGGAGGTGACGGCCGTCAGCCTGCGCCCCAAGCTGCCGGTGATCCGTCGCCACCTGCGCCAGCTCGACCTGCAGATCAGCGCCGATGGCGCCCGGCTCGTGCAACTGCGCGTGCTGCAGGGCGATGGCTCGACCCTGCTGCTGACTTTCAGCCCGCCGCGACCGGCGGATCCGGCCGCCAAGGCGCGGTTGCTGGCGCGCTGAACGGCGCAGATTCCGCCTTGAGCCCGGGCCGCGCCGCTGTCAGAGTCGGCGCGCATGAAATTTCATCTCTTCCTCCTCGCCGGCCTCGCCCTGGCCGGACTGTTTGCCGTCGCCGCCGATCCCGAGGCGCCCAAGCCGCTGCGCGTGCTGATGGTGACCGGCGGCTGCTGCCACGATTACGAGAACCAGAAGATGATCCTGGCCGAGGGCCTGAGTTCGCGAGCGAACGTCGAGTTCACCATCGTGCACGAAGAAGGTCCCGACGGCAAAAAGGACAAGACCCACCGCATCAGCATCTACGAAAAGGACGACTGGGCGAAGGGCTACGACGTCGTCCTGCACAACGAGTGCTTCGGCGGCATCACCGATGACGCCTTCGTCAACCGCATCGCCAAGCCCCACCACGACGGTGTGGCCGCGGTCATGCTGCATTGCTCCGCCCACAGCTACCGCGCCGCCGCCACCGATGAATGGCGCAAGTGCCTCGGCCAGAAGAGCATGAGCCACGAGAAGAACCGCGATCTGCTGGTCAAAAACGTCGCCCCCGAGCACCCGGTCATGAAGGGCTTCCCGATGGAGTGGCACGACAAGGCCGACGAACTCTACAAGAACGAGGTGCTGTACCCGAACTTCGTGCCGCTGGCCAAGGCCTGGGGCGAGGACACCCAGAAGGACCACTTCCTGGTCTGGGTCAACACCTACGGCAAGGGCAAGGTGTTTGGCACCACCATGGGCCACAACAACTCGACGATGGAAGACCCGGTCTTCCTCGACCTGGTGGCGCGCGGCCTGCTGTGGAGCTGCGGCAAGCTGGGAGAGGACGGCAAGCCGCTGCCCGGCTACGCCTCGCGCCAAAAGTGAGGCCTCACTTCTTCGCCGCCTTCTTCGCCGGAGCGGCCGCTTTGGGGGCGGCCTTCTTGGCAGGCGCTTTTTTGGCGGCTGCAGGCTTGGCTTCGGCAGCGGGCTTCGGGGCGGTCGCGGCCCATTCGTCGACATGCAGCCAGGTCTCGGAGCTGCCGACCCGGATGTAGTCGGTCGACTTGAGGATGCCGCGCTCGAGGAAGGCGCGCATTTCGTCAACAGTGAAGGGACCGAACTCGACGAAGGCGCGGCTGAGATGGAGGGTAGAGCTCATGGGTGTGGAGAGAGTTGACCGACAGGAGCACCGATGCCCCCGTCGGAATCAATCACAAGCAAAAACCCTGCCACATTTCCCGCAAGCACCCCGGGGTCACTTGCCGGCCTCGGCGTCCTTGTCCTCCGCCGCGGCGGACTTGCGTTCGTTGACGATGCGGTCCACGGCGTGCTTGGTGACGATGTTGCCCAGCGAGTCGCGGCCTTTGATGGCGAGCGCGGCAACCGGGAACTTCAGGCTGAGGGTGCGCAGGTAGAGGGCCGGCTTGAGGTGGATGAGCAGGTTCTGGGCATCGCTCTCGGCCTCCGTTTCGTGGCGGGCAAAGAACAGCACCATCGTGCCGGGCGCCCCCTTGGTGCGCACATAGGCCTTGTCGCGGGTGGTGCCACCGACCCGGAAACGCTTGGCCATGACCGGCCCCTGCTTGCCATTGCGGTAGATCATCGTGTACACCGCCTCCTCGTCCTTCTTGAACAGGTTCAGGTAAACCGGGTTCTTGCCGACGTGGAGCTTGGGCGCCACCTTGGACACGGTCATGACGCCCTCGCGGGTGAACCAGATGAGGTCGTCGAGAGGCGAGCACTTGCAGACCGGCTCGCCCTCCTTCTTCAGGCCGGTGCCGGCGAAGCCCTCCTTGGCGTCGAGATACAGGGTCTCGTTGGCCAGGATGACCTCGGCGGCGGCGATGCGGTCGAAGCTGGACACCTCGGTGCGGCGCTCGCGCCCCGGCCCGTAGGTCTTCTTCAGGCGCTCAAAGTGGGCGATGGCGTAGCGCGTGAGCTGCTTGAGGTTCTTCTGCACCTCGGCAATCGCCTTTTCCAGGCCGCGGATCTGCTCGTCGGCCTCGAAGCTGTTGTACTTGGAGATGCGCTTGATCTTGATCTCGGTGAGGCGGGCGACATCGTCGTCGGTCACCTCGCGGCGCAGCAGCCCAAGGTGCGGCTTCAGGCCGGTCCAGATCGCCTTGATGACCGCCTCCCAGGTTTCGCACTCTTCAATGCGCCGGTAGATGCGGTTCTCGATGAAGATCTTCTCCAGGCTGCTGAAGTGCCACTTCTCCTCCAGTTCGCCGAGCTGGATCTCCAGTTCGTGACGCAGGATGTCCTTGGTGTGCTGGGCGCTCTCGCGCAGCAGGTCGTTGACGCCGACAAAGCGCGGCTTGTCGTTCTGAATGACCACGGCGTTCGGCGCCAGCGAGATCTCGCAGTCGGTGAAGGCATACAGGGCCTGGACCGTCTGGTCGGGATCGACCCCGGGCGGCAGCTGGATGAGGATCTCGACATTCTCCGCCGTGTTGTCCTCGACCCGGGCGATCTTGATCTTGCCCTTGTCGTTGGCGGCCACAATGCTGTCGAGAATGCTGCCGGTGGTCGTGCCGTAGGGGATCTCCACGACGCGCAGGGTGTTCTTCTTCGAGCCCACCTCGATGCGAGCGCGCACCCGCACGCGGCCACCCCTCAGGCCCTGATTGTAGTCGCCGGCATCCATGATGCCGCCCTGCGGGAAATCGGGCACCAGGCTGAACTCCTCGCCGCGCAGGGCGGCGATGCTGGCGTCGCAGAGTTCGATGAAGTTGTGCGGCAGGATGCGGCAGGACAGGCCGACGGCAATGCCCTCCACCCCCTGGGCGAGCAGCAGCGGGAACTTCACCGGCAGGGTCACCGGCTCCTTGTTGCGGCCGTCGTAGCTCGCCGCCCACTCGGTGACCTTCGGGCTGAAGACGACGTCGAGGGCAAACTTCGACAAGCGCGCCTCAATGTAACGCGGTGCCGCGGCATTGT
The DNA here is from genome assembly GCA_947523045.1 of uncultured Prosthecobacter sp. Classification (GTDB taxonomy): domain Bacteria; phylum Verrucomicrobiota; class Verrucomicrobiia; order Verrucomicrobiales; family Verrucomicrobiaceae; genus Prosthecobacter. The sequence goes on along the minus strand of CANNUR010000090.1, from coordinate 3,289 downwards.
CGCCCGTCAGGATGTTGCCCCAGTTGCCCTGAGTGTCGATGAGCAGGTCCTTCTGCCCCAGCTGCACGAAGGCGTCGCCAATGCTGGCGTCGCCGTGCGGATGGTACTTCATCGTGTTGCCGACGACGTTGGCCACCTTGTTGTAGCGACCGTCCTCCAGCTCATCGAGGCTGTGCAGGATGCGCCGCTGCACCGGCTTGAAGCCGTCGTGGATGTGCGGCACAGCGCGCTCGAGGATGACGTAACTGGCGTAGTCGAGGAACCAGTCGCCATACAGGTCATCGACCGGCTTGATCTCGATCGGCGCGCTGTCGGCCAGGATGGGGGAGTCGTCTTCGGCGGGCTTGGCGGGTTTCTTCGGCACGGTCGGAGGTCGGCGGGGTTGGGACGGAAAAATTCAGCATAGTCGGCAGCGACCGCCATGCAAGGCCGGGTCCGTCCGCCTGCCTCAACCGAGTCCGAGGCGGGTGCGCACGGTCGCCAGATCCTCCGGCAGCGCCGCCTCCAGACGCAGGGGCTGGCCGCTGGCGGGGTGCTTGAACTCCAGGTGGGCGGCGTGCAGAAAGAGCCGCTTCAGGCCGACCTCCGCGCGCAGGCGACGGTTCAGCTCGAAGTGGCCGTACACATCGTCGCCGAGCAGGTGGAACTGCCGCGAGGCCGCCTGCACGCGGATCTGGTGGGTCTTGCCGGTGAGCAGGCGGATTTCCAGGAGCGACTGACGTCGCACGGGATCGTAAGCAAGCTGGCGAAAGTGCAGCTCGGCGTTCGGCGGTCGCCCCTTGACCACCGCGGTGCGGACACGGCCGCGCTCGTGCGCGGTGGCGAGGTGGTCCAGCCAGACCCCCTCGCGGCCGGGATTGCCGCGGACGGCGGCCAGATAGGTCTTCGCAATGGCATCGCTCTCGAAGGCCTCGCGACACTTGCCGGCGGTGACCGCATCCAGCGCTCCGAGCAGCACGCCGGAGGTGTCCTGATCGAGCCGGTGCATGAGCCAGACGCGACCGGCCGCGGATTCGAAGCACTGCGCCTTCTCGTCATACCGGCCCTCAAAGGCGGCGAGTTCGCCGCGGCGACCGGGATTCGGATGCGAGAGCACGCCCGAGGGCTTGTTGACCACGAGCAGAAAACGGTCGCGGTGCAGGATGGGACAACGGGTGAGCAGCGGTTCGGTCACAGGGCGGCGAGGCGTTCGTTGACCCAGAGGGCGAAGGTGCGGATGTCCCAGGGCATCGTCAACCAGCCATGGCGGGCGCCGGGTCGCACGAGAATCCGAATGTCATGGCCGAAACGGGCGGCGCTTTCGCGAAACCGTTCCGACTGCTCCAGCGGCACCAGCGTGTCGGCATCGCCATGGGCGATGAGCACGGGCGGCAGACGCTCGCCGACATGGAAGATGGGCGAGATCTCGCGGCCAATGCGACGCCACTGGGCGAGGTCGGCCGCCGCCGGACCAAAGGATTTCTTGAAACTGCGCGGTGGTCCGCCGGTGCCGTCATTCTCGGTCGAGCTGCCGAGGTTGAGCAGGTCGGTCACAGGGAAGAACACGGCCACCGCCTGCACCGAACTGTCCTCGCGGTCCACCGGATCCGGGGCGTCGACCGGGCCGGGCCCGCCGCGGGTGGCGAGCATCAGGCTGAGATGCCCCCCGGAACTGCCGCCGGTGACGGCGAGCCGCTGCGGATCGACCCCATAGTCCGCTGCGTGATGGCGGACAAAGCGCACCGCCCGGTGCATGTCCTCGACAATTTCCTGCACGCTCGCCTGCGGCTGTGGCAGGTGGGTGATGGCAAAAACGGTCAGCCCCTGCCGCAGGGCCGGCCCGGCCAGCCACGGGTCGAACTTGCCGGGATGCGACTTCCATTTGCCGCTGACCAGCAACAGCAGACCGACGCCATTCGGCTGGCGCGGTCGATGCACCTCGAGGATCAGATCCTGCCCCTGGCGCTGACCATACACGACACCGCGGGTCACCTCGGCTTCGGGATGCAAGTACCACCAGCCCACCGCGCCCAGCAGCAGGGCGGCCAGCAGAAAAACAGCAAAGGCGCGCCAGCACAGGCGCAGAAAACGGCGGGTGGCGGAGGCCATGGCCCACCATGGACAGCAGCCGCGGCTTTTCCAAGGGCCAAATGCAGGCCGTGCACGGCCATTGCCAGGGACGGCGTTGGCCTTACACTGGTAGCGTGTCCAAACGCCTGTTCATCGCCCTGACGACCCTTGCGCTCGCCCTGCTCCTGTTCTGGGGCTGGCGTGAACGACCGTCGACACGCGCCTTGGTGCTCGCATCGCTCTTGGAACACGCCGTCGCCGAGCCCGGCCTCGAAGGCGCGGCCATCGGCCTGTGCGTGCTCGACGCCAACGGCACGTTGCAGGCGGCCGTGAACGCGGACACCGCCTTCATCCCGGCCTCCAGCCTGAAGACCGTGACCACGGCCACCGCCCTGGAAGTGCTGGGACCGGACTTCCGCGCCGAGACCCGCCTGATGGCCAAGGCACCGCCGCAGGAAGGTATGCTTGAGAGCGACCTCGTCCTGCGCGGTGGCGGCGATCCCCTGCTCTCGCTCAGCGATCTCGCCGCCTGGGCCGCCGAACTGCAGCGCCAGGGGTTGCGTCGCATCGACGGACGCGTGCTCGGCGATGGCAGCCTGTTCACCGGCTCGCTGTTCGACGACCACTGGAGCTGGGGCGACATCGGCAACGGTTACGGCAGTCCGGTCGCCGGCCTCAACCTTGAGCACAACCGCTACAGCGCCGTTTTTGCCCCGGGCAGCGCCGAGGGGCAGCCGGCGCAGCTCGTGGAAATCGTCCCCGAGGTGCCCGGCATGGAGTGGATCAACGAGGTGCGCACCGGCGCGCCGGAGAGCGGCGACGGCGTCATGATCCACGGCGGCGAACGCACGACTCGCCTGCACCTGCGTGGCACCGTGCCGGCCGACCGGCCGCAGTTCCGCGTCAGCGGCGCCGTGCCCGATCCGGAAGGCTTTGCCGCCCATCACCTGCGCGCCGCCTTGCTGGCCGCCGGCATCGAGGTGACGGGCATGGCAGGCATTGCCGAATCGCCCCTGGCCGAGGACGCCCACGTGCTGCATCGCCATGCCTCGCCACCCCTGCGTGAATGGGTCGCCCGCATCCACGCCACCTCCGACAATCATGAGACCGAATGCCTGTTCCGCCTGCTCGGCCTGCAAAACGGGCAGGCACCGGACACCGTGGTGCGCGAGCACTGGCACGCACGCGGCCTGGAATTCCGCGGCCTGCGCCTTGAGGACGGCTGCGGCCTGGCACGGGC
>CANNUR010000089.1 GCA_947523045.1 uncultured Prosthecobacter sp. | reverse complement strand
GGTTGGTGTCGATCGGCCAGCTGCCGTTGGGTCGCATCGAGCGCAGCAGGAACCCAACGGCCGGCGCCACGCAGGGATGGTGTTTTTCGCCGGCCGTGGCGAGGGCCATGGTGACGAAGCTGGTCAGCGGGGTGGCTTCGAGGTAGCCGCCGCTCGACGGCTGCAGGCTCAGCAGCATCGGCGAGATGCGCGACCAGAGGGCGGCGCGCAGCCAGCGCAGCGGGTTCCAGGCGGCGGGCGGCGCATGGTGAAAACGGGCGTGGCCGATGGCGATCAGCGCGGGCAGCGCGTAGCTGACCACCGGCAGACCGACGGCGCCAAACCAGGCGCGCGGCAAGGCGGCGAGTTCAAACGGCAGGGGCAGGACCTGGCGCCAGGGATGTTCGCCGAGCGTGCCGCCGATGGCGCAGAGCATGAGGATGGGCACCGAAAAGGTCTTGTCCTTGCCATAGCGGGCCACCACCGCGCGCGCCAGATCGGCGGGCGCCAGCGAGCCGGTGCGCTCGCGAATCCAGGCTTCCGCACGCGCGCGGGCGGCGGTCTGCGCCGGCGCCACCCGATGCAGGGCGCTCCAGGCCAGCAGGGTCGTCGACAGGTTGCTCTTGCTGATGGGGGTGTCGCCCCAGCCGCCATCGGCGTTCTGATGCTGCACCAGCCAGGCGCTGCCGGCGGCGATGGCGTCGGCATGGCGGTCGGGATCAACCGTGTGCAGGGCGACGATGGCCGTGGCGGTCGACAGGGCGCTGCTCGACAGCTCCCCCTCCCAATGGCCCGCCGGGGTGCGCAGCGCGAGCAGGTGCGCGCGGGTATGGGCGAGAGCGGCGTCGAGCGGGGCAATCATGGGGCGCGTGATTGTTCGCCGCCTGCCGGCGCGTTCAAGGGAAACTCATGAAATGGTTCCTGCCCCTGTTTGTCGCTGCTTCCCTGCCTGCCGAAGACCTGCACTGGTTCAAAGGCAACACCCATACCCACTCGCTGTGGAGCGACGGCAATGATTTCCCCGAGATGATCGCGGCCTGGTACAAGGATCAGGGCTACGACTTTCTGGCGCTTTCCGATCACAACACCCTGCAGGCAGGCGAGAAGTGGATGACCGAGGAGGCCATCGAGAAACGCCGCATCACGCTCGGCCGCAAGGTGCTCGACAAGTGCCGCGACCGCTACGGCGACGCCTGGCTGGAAACGCGCACGAATGCCGGCGGCAAGGTCGAGGTGCGGCTGAAGACGCTGGCGGATTTCCGCGGCAAGCTGGAGGAGCCCGGCAAGTTCCTGCTCGTCCAGGCCGAGGAGGTGACTGCCTCCTTCGCCAAGGCGCCGATCCACATCAACGCGATCAATCCGCAGCAGGTCATTGAGCCGCTCAAGGACGTCGTGTCGATTCGCGAAACGATGCGTCGAAACCTGCAGGCCATCGCCGCTGAATCGGTGCGCAGCGGCCGGCCGATGATTGCCCACATCAACCACCCGAACTTCCGCTGGGCGCTCACCGCCGAGGACCTCGCCCACGTCATCGAGGATCGCTACTTCGAGGTCTACAACGGCCATCCCACCTGCTACAACGAGGGCGAGGAAGGCCGCGCCGACACCCATCTCGGCCGCGTCTGGGACATCGCCAACACGATCCGCCTCGCCGAGCTGAAGCAGCCGCCGCTGTTCGGCATGGCCACCGACGACTCGCACCACTACCATGGCGGCGCCAACACGCCCGGCCGCGGCTGGGTCATGGTGCGTGCCGCCAAGCTCGATGCCGATGAGCTCGTGCGGGCGCTGCAGCGCGGCGATTTTTATGCCAGCACCGGCGTGCTGCTCGACGAGGTCGCCTTCGACAAGGCGGGCCGCCGCCTGAGCCTGAAGATCCAGGGTCGGCCCGGCGTGAAGTACGTCACCGAGTTCCGCGGCACGCGCCGGGGCTACGACCGCGCCGTGAAGGAGGTGCCAACGCCCGAGGGCGACAACCATCCGGTGCGTTTCCAGCACAGCGAGCAGGTCGGCGAGGTGCTGGCCACCAGCACCAGCCTGGAGCCCGCCTACACGCTGACCGGCGACGAACTGTACGTGCGCGCCGTCATTCGGTCGGACGAGGTCATGACCAACCCGATCACACCCGGTGAGAAGCAGCAGGCCTGGACGCAGCCGGTCGGCTGGGAGGTGAAGTGAGTCACTCGACCGCGTGCGCCTCCAGCCAGGCGAGCATCGCCTCCAGCGCGCGGGCGCGGTGGCTGAGCTGGTTTTTCACCTCCGGCGGCAGCACGCCGAAGCTGTCCGCATACCCCTCGGGCACGAACAGGGCATCGTAGCCGAAGCCGCCCTCGCCCTGTTCCTCCGGCAGGATGCAGCCCTCGACCGCGCCATGGCTGACGTGCAGGACCTGGCCGTCGCGCACCAGGGCCAGGCAGCAGCGGAAGCGTGCCGAAAAAGCCTGCCCCGGCGCCTCGGCGATCAAGCGCAGTTCCTCCTTCAGGCGGGCGCGGTTGGCGGCATCGTTGGCGCCGAGGCCGGCATAACGGGCCGACCACACGCCCGGCGCCCCGCCGAGGGCATCGACCTCGAGACCGGAGTCGTCGGCGAGCACCAGCAGGCCGGGCAGGGCGGCGCCGAGCGCCTTGAGCACCGCGTTCTCCTCAAAGGTCAGGCCGGTCTCCTCGGCCGGCGTCAGGCCCGGATGGGCGCGCAGATCCTCGACCTGCCAGGCCTCGCCAAGCATGGCGGCGACTTCGGCAGTCTTGTGGGCATTCGTGGTGGCAAGAAGAAGACGCGGCATGCCGAAGCTTAGCCTGCCGGCAGCCGCTCTGAAACTCGAAACTTGAAACCTGCCACGCGAAACCTGCCGTCAGCCCAGGCTGGCGCGCATCGCCTCGACCTCGCGGCGCACGCGTTCCTGCAGTTCCGGGGGGCCAAGCACGGTGACCTTGCTGCCCCAACTCAGCACCCAGCGGGTGATCTCCTCCAGGCCGGCGAGCTCGGCGCGGAATTCGATGCGGCTGCCGCCGGGATTCAGCGACTGAATGATCTGGCTGGGATGCCAAAAGCGTTCGGCCACCACACGCGCGGCATAGTCTTCAAACCGCAACACCACCCGGTAGCGGCCCTGCGGTTGCCCCGGGTAACTCCACACGCCAAAACCGCCGCCCAAGTAAGTGCGTGCGTTGAAGTCCGGGTCGCGCTCAAACCGGGTCTTGGTCAGCTCCAGATTGGCGATGCGCTGCAGGGCAAAGGTGCGCATCGCCCGCCGCGCCGGATCGTGGGCGACCAGATACCAGCCGTTTTCGATCTGCCCCAGATGATGCGGCTGCACGGTGCGTCGCTCGGGTCGCGAGGCCGTCAGCTTGTGGTAGTCGAACCGCACCTCGCGGCGTGCGCGCACGGCATCGAGCAGGTCGCCAAACAGCAGCGCATCGGCCGGCAGCACGCCGGCGGCCTTCACCGAAAATGCCTCGTCGAGCTCGTGCCAGGCAATCGACACCTCGCCCGGACAGGCCCCGGCGATCTTGCTGAAGCTGTCGCGCAGCATGCGCTCCAGTCGCGTGCCGCGCAGCGGATCGAGCGCATGCCGGGCCAGGAACAGGGCCACCAGATCGTTGCGCGACAGTTGCAGCAGCGGGAACTCACTCACCTCCTGGGTGTAATGGTAACCGTGGCGGATCGCATCGTACTCCAGCGGCATGCCCAGCTGATCGCGCATGAAGCTGATGTCGCGCTGGATCGTCTTCGCCGTCACCTCGATCTCCTGCGCCAGGGTCGAGCAGTTGGGGAATCGGCCCGACCGCACCAGGCGGTGGATCTCGAACACCCGCCACATGGCTGGCCGACTCACGCCGGCGCGCGCCACGTGGCCCAGGGACCTGACTGCTGTTCTTTTGGACATATACTTAAAAATAATCCAGAAATCTGCACCCCTCCACCCACAAATGTCCCACCCCCCATGGCAGGCTGGTGGCGCATGAATGCTCACCTCACCGAAATCGCCTACCTGCTCGACCGCTCCGGCTCCATGGAACCGATGCGGGAAGCCGCGGTCACCGCCTTCAACGACTTTCTCCGGGTCCAGCTGGAGGTGCCCGGCGACGCCCGTCTGACGCTGGTGCAGTTCGACGACGCCTATGAGGTCCATGCCGACGCCCGGCCGCTGCAGGACGTGTCGCCACTGACCGCCGCCACTTATCAGCCGCGCGGCTCCACCGCCCTGCTCGACGCCATTGGCCGCACGATTCGCGACTTCGACCGGCGGCTGGCCGCCCTGAGCGAGGCCGAACAGCCCGGCAAGGCGATCTTCGCCATCTTCACCGATGGCCAAGAGAATGCCTCGCGCGAATTCACCCACCGGCAGATCGGCGACCTCATTCGCGAGCACCGCGAAGCCCGCGGCTGGGAATTTCTTTTCCTCGCGGCCAATCAGGATGCCATTGCCGCTGCGGCCGCGATGCAGATGGACACCCACCTCAGTGGCAAGGTCTGCTTCAGCCTTGGCGGTGTGAAATCCACGGGCTCCGCCATGGCCCGCAAGGTCCGCGCCATGCGCATGAAGAGCAGCGGCACCATGGATGCCCAGGCCTGCGTCGATGACGCCCTGTCGCTGAACGAAATCGCCCAGCAGGAGCAGGACAAACCCGAGACCTGAAGGCCTTGCATGCCGATGCATTTGCTCTACGAACTGCCCGACGGCAGTCACATCCGCGTCAGCCCGACTCTGGAGGCGGCGCTGCGCCACTTTCCCGGTGCCCGCACCGGGCCGCGCTGTACCGATGGCAGTCCCGACGCCTACTTGGTGCGCGCACCGCACCGCCTGGTGTGTGATTCACGCAGCGGCCGGCTGTTCTGGCTGCGCGATGCCCGCGAGCTTCACCGCGGTTCCATCCCCGTCCGGCGCAGCTGGCTGGCGCGGCGGATCGATGCCCTCTTCGGCACGACCGCACCCGTGGACGTGGGCGAACTCTGGCGACGTGCCTCCGAAGCACGTGCGCCTGAACTGGCCGATCTGCAGCGCGCGCTCGCCGAAGGCCTCGCCGACCGCCCCAGCCGCGCCCTGACCCTGCGACTGCGGCTTTGGTGGGGCTGGGCTGCTTGGCGTGAAACCAAGCGCCCCGCGCGGGTGTGGATCGACAACCTGCGCGAGTTGCTGCCACTGCTGCCGGAAACCGCGGATGGCGGCACCCTGCTCAAGGTCGAGGTCTGCCGCCAGCTCGGCGACTTCAAGGCCGCCCGCCACTGGCTCGACTGGCCGGTGACGCCGCGGCTGCAGGCCCTGCGCGATTTCCAGCGCGACCTGCTCGCCCGCAGCGACACTGCCCGGCGTGACTGCAGCTTCTGCTTTGAGCCGCAAGCAAGGCAAACTCGGCTGCGGCGGCGAAGGCTCTGACCGGGCGGACACCTGCAGCCCGTCCACCCCCGGCCTTGACTCGCCTCCGAGCCTCGCTTGGGTACTTCGCCCATCATGGAACTCACCGCCATCGTCGAAAGCCTGCTCTTCGCCACCCAGGAGCCCCTGCCCCTGGAGCGGATCGCTGCGGCGGTGAAGGAGACTGCCAAGGACATCGTCCAGGCCGCCGGTGACGAGGCGGCACCGGACTGGCTGGGGCCCCTGCTGACGGTCGATGAGGCCGGCATCCGCACCGCGCTCGACCAGCTTGCCGCCCATTACGACAAGGACGGCCGCGCCTTCACGATCGTCGAGCGCAGCCACGGCTGGCGCCTGTGCGCGAAGATGGACTACGCTGAGTGGTGCCGCGCGCTCTACCCGGGCAAGAAGGTCCAGCGCCTGAGCCAGCCGGCCCTGGAAACCCTGGCCATCGTCGCCTACCGCCAGCCGATCACCAAGGCCGGCATCGAGGCCGTGCGCGGCGTCAGCGTCGACGCCATGGTCCAGCAACTCGTCGATCGCGGCCTGGTGAAAATCCTCGGCCGCGCCGACCTGCCCGGCCGCCCCCTGCTCTACGGCACGACCGACGCCTTCCTCGATCACTTTGGCGTGCGCACCCTCGACGAACTGCCGAATGCCGCCGAGCTGCGCCGCATCAAGCTGCCAACGCCCGAGGACGAGCAGCCCGCGGCCGCCGCGCCGGAGGAAACCCAGCTGTCGCTGGCACCGGTCGGCGAAACCGCCGAGGCCGATCAACCCGCTGCGGAGGAAGCCGCCGCCGGCGACTGAGCCCGCCACCCGCGTGTCGCATGAACCTCGAAGACGCACGCCAGCAGATTGACGCGATCGACCAGCAGCTGATCCGGCTGCTCAACGAGCGCGCCGAGCTGGTGCATGCGATTGGCGAGATCAAGAAGAAGGACGGCCTCGACATCTACGTGCCCGGGCGCGAGGAGAAGCTGCTGCGCAAGCTCTGCGAACTGAACGCGGCGCAGAACGGCAAGCTCACCGAGAAGGCGATCCGCGCCATCTTTCGCGAGATCATGAGCGCGGCGCTGGCCCTGGAAAACAGCCTCAAGATTGCCTACCTCGGCCCGGCCGGCTCCTGGACCCACCAGGTCGCCATCAACAAGTTCGGCAACAGCGTCGCCTACGTCGCCGAGGCGAGCACCGAGGGCGTCTTCGCCCGCGTCGCCGCCCAGGAGGCCGACTACGGCGTGCTGCCGATCGAGCATTCCACCGAGGGCGCCGTGCATCACACGCTCGACCGCCTGGTCGATTCGCCCCTGCAGATCTACGCGGAGATCTTGTGGAAGGTGGAAACCGTCGTCATGGCCAAGGCCGAGGCGGCGCAGGTGACCGTCATTCACGGGCACCCGCAGGTGCTCGCCCAGTGCCGCCCCTGGCTGGCGCGCTGCTTCCCCAACGCCCGTCTCGCCGAATCCGCCTCCGCCAGCCTGGCCGCCGCGCATGCCGAGACCGAACCCGGCGCCGCCGCCCTTGGCACGCCGCTCGGCGCCGAGCTGCACGGGCTGCGCGTACTCGCCACCTCGCCCGGCGAACACGCCTCGCGCGCCCGCTTCATCATCCTCGGCCGCCGCAGCGGCGCGCCGACCGGCCACGACAACACCATGCTGCTGGTCCAGGCCCCGGACCGGGTCGGCGCCCTGCTCGAGGTCCTGCAGGTCTTCGCCCAGCGCAATGTCAACGTCCGCCAGATCGAGAACCGGCCGGGTGCAGCTGGCCACGCCAGCTTTTTCCTGGAGATCAGCGGTCACCACGAGGAACCCGGCCTGCGCGAGGTGCTCGCCGCCCTGACCGACCTCGGCGCCGGCGTCAAGGTGCTCGGCAGCTACCCGGCTCCCGGCTGGATTGAGGAACGCTGAAACGCGTCGCGGTTGGAGTTCCAAGTTGCAGGTTTCAGGTTCCAAGGGGGCTGGAGGCGGGGGCAGTGATCCCGCGGTTTGGGATACGGTTGACGTCACACGGGCGCTCCCACAGAGAGGTCAGTGCCTGCGGCTGGAGTGGTGTCGTGCAGGAGATAGAGGATCCGAGCCGTGTTCCTCTCGAACTTTCGGCAACAAAGGGTTGGCGGGCGCTGTTGGTCTGTCATGATCCCGCGCCTCGCCTTTCTCCTCGTTTGTTTTACCCTGGTCCGCAGCCCGGCCGCACCGCCGGCGGGCGAACCGACGAATGCGGCCGAGGCCGCGGCGCAGAAAGCGCGAGCCGATGCCGATCTCGACGCGAAGTACCAGGCCTGGGTGGCAGGACTGAGCCCCGCGGCGCAGGCCTGGGAAAAGGTGCTGCAGGGTCAGCTCGGCAGTTTCTACCTGCCCCTGCACAAGAAGGACAAGATCGCGGGTCGCTCCAACGCCTGGGACTTCGTTGACGACGTGCCCGGCCTGCCGCGCGTGCTGCTCATCGGTGATTCGGTGTCGCGCGGCTACACGCAGGCGGTGCGGCAGGCACTGGTCGGCAAGGCCAACGTCCACCGCGCGCCGGCCAACTGCGGACCGACCGCCAGCGGCCTCAAGAACCTCGAGGTGTGGCTGGGCGACGGCCGCTGGGACGTCATCCACTTCAACTTCGGCATCCACGATCGCAACACGCCGGTCGACGAGTACCTCGGCCGACTGGAAACGATCGTGAAGCGCCTGCAGGCCACCGGCGCGCGCCTGATCTGGGCCAGCACGACGCCGATCCCGGATGACCCGGCGAAAAAGCAGTCGGCCGCCTCCATCGTCGAGCGCAACACCGCCGCCGCGTCCCTGATGGCCAGGCATGGGATCGCCGTGAACGACCTCTTCACCGCCATCACCCCACACCTCGCCGAGCTGCAGAATCCGAACGACGTTCATTTCAACGCCGCCGGTTATGATTTCCTCGGCGCCCAGGTGGTGAAGGCAGTGACTAGGGAGTGATGGGGGGCGTTTGTAGAGACACAGGTCAAGAGGAGGCGGATCGCCCGCACGGTAGCAGGGCCGAGTGGAAGACAGTGGCGGAATGGTGAAGAGGCTTCACTCGATCTGGCCGATAAAGACTTCACCCGACAAAACCGGGGTGCCGCTGCCAGCGCCAGGCAGCAGAAAGAAACCCCAGGCCTTGGGGAGGGGCTGGGGCTGCGAGGGAAGTTCTGGCAGTATCAAGGCCTCCAGCCTGGCCTTGCGACCGCCCTCGCTGAACCCGCCGATGACGAGACCGGTCGCCGCGGCAATTTTCAGACGGATGGCGTTCGTGTTCGGCACGATGCCAGTGACGGCATGGGTCGTGGAAATCGTCAGGGCAGCGCTGATGGGGGTTGTCAGGCCACCGCCGCTCGACACCAGCGACAGGCCGTCATGGGTCGCTGCGTCGCCCAGGCCCAGCACACGCTGTCCCTTGGCCGGCGGCAGGTACACCCCGCCAACGGCGTCGAGCCCCAGGCTGAATCCTGCGGGGTAGAGCGTGCCCGCGATGTCGGGTCGACTCCAGGTTAGAGCGCCGGCGACCTCGTTGTCCTCGGTTGCCGTCTCGGTGGCACCGACATCATGCTGCAGCAAACCCGCCAAGCTGCCCCGGCCGGAGTACAGCGGCACGAACACCGGCAGGCTGCCGTCCGGCCAGAGCACGCCGGCGGCAGTGACCCCGGTGCCATCGGCCAGTTTACCGACCACCTTGGCCTTGCCAAGGCTGTCGACGGTTTCCCTCAGGTAACCCGCCCCTTCCGGCAGAGTGCCGACGCCGGCGCCGGGGAAGAGGGCGACATGATAGGCGGCCCCCTTCGGCGGTGCCCAGGCGGTGGCGGTCAGGAGCTTACTCCAAATCTCCCGGTAAGCCGCGATGGCCAGGCCGGGCGGCTCGCCGAGCGTGCCGGTGATCTGGCCGCGGGTCGCCGAGGCGGGATCCAAATCGAGCTGCAGGTTGAGCCTCAGGCTGCCACCGGTCTTCAGGGGAAGCAGCAGCTCGGGCGCCAGGCCGGTGAGCCCGTTGAAGGCGCCCTTGAAGGCGAGCTTGGTTTTGCCGAGGATGAGGGTGCCGGTGAAGGCGCCCGTCTGGCTAACCTGCACGCTCCAGCTGCCACCGAGGCCATTCGTTTCATCCGCCGCCGGCAGCAGGCCCGAGTAGCGACCCGCCAGCTGGAAGCCGTCGTCGCTGCGCAGGTAAGGGTTGTCGACCTGGATGACCAGCACCACGGGGGCCGTGCTGCCGGTTGCCGTGTTGGCCGACAGACTCACCCGGAACACCCCTGCGCCCTCGGGCGTGCCATAGATCGTGCCCGGGTTGCGCCCGGCCTTGTCGATCTTGCTGCTGGTGTTCACCTTCAGCCCCTTGGGCAGGCCGGACACCTTGTAGCCTTTGAGCACCGCGGGTCGGCTGAGGGTGATGCTGTAATCGGCCATCGCCACGCCGGCCGTGAGCTGCAGCGGCGCGCCGACCACCACCACCGGCGGGGCCGCATTGCGCACGCTGACGCTGAGCAGGTTGCCAGCCGGGTCATAGGTCATGACTGCCTGGCGGCCATCGGGGTGGTTGACCACGGTGACGCGGTTGTTGGCGTCGTAGGCGAAGCCCGAGGCGTCGGGCGGATCGACCGCGCGCAGCGCCGGAGAAGAAACCGCGAGGACGGCGAGCAGGGGAAGGCAAAGGCGTGGGAACATGGCGGTAAGGGTTAGTCATCCGATCCAGGAGTGGCGGCGCCATCGTCTGCGGGGGTGTTGGCTTGGTCGGGCGGTTGTTCACCGGCCTGGACTTCCTGGACGAGAGCCGCCGCGCTCTCGCCGTAGGCCTGGCCGACCGCATCGGCGGTGGCGATGTTGTTGAGGGTGTTGAGGACGTGACCGTCGGGAGTGTTCCAGCGCGCGCCGTTGGCGGCCATGTCGACCGCGGAGCCAACCCCGGAACCGGTCTTCATGTTTTCCTCCAGCTCCTTGGCATCCATCTTGCCGCCGTTGAGCAGACCTTTGAAGCCGGTGTACAGCGCGCCGGCACCGACACCGAGGATCTTGCCAAAACCGTCGACCTGATCGAGCTGCTTGCCGGCGCTGTCGTCCTTGGGACCGCCGGCAGCGAGGGCAATGTTGCAGACTCCGGCGGCACCGGAAAACACCGTGTTCACCGCCGCGACACCCACCAACAC
>CANNUR010000088.1 GCA_947523045.1 uncultured Prosthecobacter sp. | reverse complement strand
CGTCGCGCGCCTCGAAGACATCGACTTCGCCGCCGCTTTTCCAGCCGTTGCAGTAGCGGCCGAAGGGATGGATGACGAGGGTGCCCTTCGGCTGGAACTGGCCGGGCTTGGTGCTGCCGAGCTTGCCGGCGATGAAGTGGAGGTCGGTGGCGGTGTCGCCACGGCCATGCAGCCAGATCCACATGGGCACGGGCTTTTGACCGAGGCGCAGGCCTTCGGGGATCTCGACGCCGTAGGGCTGCGGGCTGTCATCGAGGCGCGAGTAGTAGCCGAGCACCTTCCAGCCGTGGCCGTCGAGCCAGGGGGTGCGGTTCTTCTTCAGGCCGTCGATGCGTTCACGCGCCTCGGTGAGCAGCTTCTGCGCCTTTTTCATCCCGTCCTCGGCCTTCTTGTCGTACCACTCGTCGAAGTCGAGGGCGTAGCGCACCGCCTTGAGCAGGATGTGGGCGTCGGCGGCGCGCGGGTGCTTCTGCACGGCGGCAAAGGCGGTGCTCAGCTCGGCGAGTTCCTTCTCCAGGCTGGCCTCCTGCTCGGCGGAGAGGGCGGCGACCGGCTGCGGCGGCAGGCTGCCGCGGAACGAGGCGGTGGCGCCGTCGGAGCGCAGCTGGGCGCTGGCGGCGGTGGCCAGCAGCAGGAGGGAAAGGCAGGGCAGAAGTTTCATGGGCGGACGGGAAGGGGGAAGAAACGGGCTTGCGCGGTCGTTCTTGTCCGTGCTTTTTCCTAACCTCATGAAGCTCCACCTCGCCCTCGCCGCCCTCCTTGCCGCCTCCGTCCAGGCCGGCACCTTCACGATCGAGAAGACCGCGACCGGCGGCGCTGTCGTCAAGCTCGACGGCAAGTTCTTCACCGAATACGTGGTCGACCAGGCCAACAAGCCCTACCTCTGGCCGATCATCGGTCCGGACGGCACCGACATGACCCGCTCCTACCCGATGAAGACGGTGGAGGGCGAGCAGCACGATCACCCGCACCATCGCGGCCTGTGCTTTGGCCATGAGAACATCGGCGGCTACGACACCTGGGCCGAGCGCCTGACCTTTGGCGAGAAGCCGAGCGAGAAGACGGCGGAACGCGTCAAGCACCTCGGTGCCATCCGCCACCGTGCCATCACCGAGATGAAGGACGGCGAGAAGGCCGTGCTCACCGTGGTGGCCGATCATGTCGATGCCGACGGCAAAAAGATCCTCGAGGAGATCCGCCGCCACACCTTCATCGACAAGGGCACCAGCCGCATCATTGACCTCGACATTGAGCTGGTGGCCACCGAGGGCGACACCCTGGTGGATGACAAGAAGGACGCCGGTCTGAGCATCCGCCTGCCGTCGGAGATGGCGGTGGACAAGGGCAAGGAAGGCAAGGGCACCGGCCACATCATCAACAGCGAGGGCCACAAGGATGCCGATGCCTGGGCCAAGCGCGCGACCTGGGTCGATTACCATGGCACGGTGAAGGGCGCGCATGTCGGCGTCGCCATGCTCAACCATCCGAAGAGCTTCCGTCACCCGACCCCCTGGCACGTGCGCACCTACGGTCTGTTCACCGCCAATCCCTTCGGCCTGCAGTCGCTCGACAAGAATTGGGAGAGCGGTGCCTTCACCCTGAAGAAGGGCGAGAAGGTGAGCCTGCGCCACCGCTTCATCTTCCACACCGGTGATGAGAAGGCGGCGAAGATCGCCGAGGCCTACGCCGAGTACGCCCAGGAACCCTGAGCCGGCGCGGCATCCAAACGCTTGCCAGGCGGCGTTTCCCGGTGGAAAGAAATGGCCCCCGCCATGTCCATCTGGAACCACGCCAACCCGCAGCTCAGAGACCTCGTCGCCTACGAACCCGGCAAGCCCATTGAGGATGTCGCCCGTGAACTCGGGCTGAAGCCCGAGGACATCATCAAGCTGGCCTCGAACGAGAACCCGATCGGGCCCTCGCCGAAGGCGGTCGAGGCGATGAAGCGGGCGGTCGAGGAGGTGCACCTGTATCCGGACGGCGCCTCCTGGAAGCTGCGCAACGCCCTGGCGGCGAAGTTTGGCCTGGAGATGGGCAACATCATCGTCGGCTGCGGCAGCAACGAGATCATCGAGTTCATCGGCCACGCCTTCCTGCAGCCAGGCGACAACATCATCACCGCCAAGCACGCCTTCCTGGTGTACAAGCTGATGGCCAAGGTGTTTGGCGCCGAGACGATCGAGGTCGAGGATCCCGGCTACGTGCACGACCTCGACGCCATGGCCGCGGCGATCACACCGCGGACCAAGGAGATCTTCATCGCCAATCCGAACAACCCGACCGGCACGCTGGTCAGCCAGGAGGCGATCGACCGCTTCATGGCCAAGGTGCCGGAGCATGTCACCGTGGTGTTTGACGAGGCCTACTATGAGTTCCTCGACAACCCGCCGGACACGCTGAAGTACGTGCGCGAGGGTCGCAACGTCATCGTCCTGCGCACCTTCTCGAAGATCCAGGGACTGGCCGGCGTGCGCGTCGGTTACGGCATCGGCAACAAGGAGTTGATCGACGTGCTGCAGCGCACGCGCCAGCCGTTCAACGTCAATTTGGTCGCCCAGGCGGGTGCGCTGGCGGGCCTGCTCGACGAGGAGCACCAGGCGAAGACCAAGGCCCTGACCGATGAGGGTCGCGCCTACCTGCAGGAGCAGTTTGCCGCGATGGGGCTGGAGTTCATTCCGAGCTACGCGAACTTCGTGCTGGTGAAGGTGGGCGACGGCAATGCGGTGTTCAAGGCGCTCATGGAGCGCGGGGTGATCGTGCGTGCGATGGCGGCCTACAAGCTGCCGGAGTGGGTGCGCATTTCCATCGGCACCATGGCGCAGAACCGTCGCTGCATCGAGCTGCTGCGCGAGGTGCTGGCACGTTGAGGCCGGGCTTCAGAGGTGCTTGAGCGCCCAGGCGAGCACGAGCGGCGTGGTCGCCAGGCTGACCACGGTGGTGGCGATCACCACCTGGACGGCGGTGGGCGCGTGACCGCCGTAGTGGCGGGCGATGACAATGTTGAAGACCGCGCTGGGCATGGCGGCCTGGATGATGAGCACGCGCTGGAGTTCCGTCGTCACCGGCAGCCAGGCGGCGGCGGCGAGGAAGGCGAGCGGCAGCAGGGCGAGGCGCAGCACGGGGGCGAACAGGGCGACCGACCAGCGCATGGCCTCCTGGCCCCAGACGTCGTAGATGGAGGCGCCGATGAGCAGCACGGCGAGCGGCACGGCGCAGGCGCCCATCATGTCGAGCGTGTTGCGCAGTACACCGGGCATCCAAGCGTGCAGGCCGCTGAAGTTGAGGGCGAGCGAGAGCAGGATGGCGAGCACCGGCGGGTTGACCGCGAGTCGCCAGGGCGCCTTGCCCAAGCCGGTCATCAGGCCGACGCCGGCGGTCCAGCAGGCGAGTTCGACGCCGAGGGTGAAGGTGAACAACACACCGAGCGTGCCGGAGTCGGGGAAGAGGGCGGTGACGATGGGGATGGCGACGAAGCCGTAGTTCTGCAGGCCGCAGGAGACGGCGAAGGTGCGTCGGCCCTCGTGTTTTTTCAGGCCGATGAGCGGTGCGGCGAAGTAGGAGACGGCGATGCCGAGGGCGACCAATGCGTAGCCGAGACTGGCGGCGAGCAGGACGGGGGCCGGCTGCATGACCGAGGTGTTGCCGACGACACGGCCGAGGATGAGGCAGGGGGTCAGCAGGGTGACGGCGAGCTTCATCAGGCCGGTGTCGGCCTCCTTGGGCAGGATGCCCGAGCGCCGCGCGGCGGCGCCGGCGCCCATGGTCAGGTAGACGGGCAGGACGACCGTGAGGATGCTGACGAAGTCGGTCATGAACGCCTTCCTCTAGCCCTGCCAGCTGGAGGATGCAAGGCGGTGCCGGATCAGTGGCTGAAGCGCGAGGCCTCGGCGAGTGCGGAGGGTTCGGTGCTTTCCGTCAGCCGGCGGGCGTAGTCGGCCAGCGGTTCGTCGTCCTGCGGCGACAGCGGGCGTTCGGTGGGGCGGGCGAGCAGCCAAGCGGCCCAGCGTTGGGCCAGGGCGTCGGTTTTGCCGGTCGTGGCTGGCACGGCCTGCAGGGCGGCCTGGACCTCGGCGGGATCGAGGCTTTGCGACTTGCCCTCGTCATTGAGGCGACGGCTGGCCAGGGCTTCGGCGAGGCGCAGGAACCACTCGGGCAGGGCGGTGGGTTCCGGCGGCATGGGCAGGGAGAACCAGCCTTCGGTGCCGGCGAGGAAGTGCAGGCGGCTGCCGTCCTCCGAGACGGCGACGCGGCGGATGTTGCGGCCCTGGCGGATGGCCGGGGTCAGGCAGTCGCCGGTGGTGGTGTCCCAGACGCGGATTTCGCCGTCGTCGGTGAGGGTGACGAGGCGCCGACCGTCGGGGCTGAGGGCGAGGCCGGGCACGAAGGTTTTCAGGCGGATCGAGATGCCAAGCGGTTCGCCGGTGGCGGCGTTCCAGAACAGAATCTGCTGGTCGCGGCCGGAGCTGACGGCGAGGCGGCCGTCCTCGGAGACGACGACGGCGCCGACGGCCGGCGGATGTTCGAAGCGGCAGCGGCTGCGCCATTGCTCGTCGAGCACGCGCACGCTGCCGTCGCGACCGGTGGCGGCGCGCCAGCGACCGCTCTGGCAGGCGAGCAGCAGGCGGCTGTCGGCGAGGGCCTGCGGTGGCTCCGTGGTGGGCGGTTGGGGGGCGAAGGTTTCGTCGGTCTCCGCGGCCAGCCAGCGGCGGGTGGTCATGCGTTCGTGGATGCTCCAGACCTGCAGGCGCGGGCGCAGGGCGGGGGCGGCGACGAGTTGCGAGCCGTCGGCGCTGAGGCCGGCCTCGGCGATATTGTGGGGCAGGCGCAGGCGGGTGCGGTTGCCGTTGCGGCTGTCCCAGACGTGGACTTCACCGTGGCGGGAGACGGCGGTCACCAGGCCGGCGCCGGGAGCGAGGTGGGTGGTGATGATCTCGCCATCGTGGCGTTCCGCCGGGTGCAGGGGGCGACCGTCGCGCAGGTCCCAGCCATGCAGGTAGCCCTGGCCGTCGCCCACATGCAGGACGCCGCCGTCCTGGCTGAGGCTGAGGCTCAGGATGGCCCCTGGATGCAGCAGCGGCGCCAGCAGCTCGCTTTGGGCGCGGAAATTGCCGACATGGATGAGGCCGGAGTGCAGGCCGACGACGAGCATTTCCTGCTCGCGATGCAGGGCCAGGGCGGCGATGCCCTGTTCGGTTTCGAAGGCATCGCCGGCGGCCTTTTGCTCGAGCAGATCCCAGACGAGGGCGCGGCCGCCGCCGGTGCCGCCGGCGATGGGACTGCCGGTGGCGGCGAGGGTGCCGAACAGGTCGAGGGCGATCACCTGCACGGGTTCGCCCTCCAGGGCGGGATCGGTCAGAACGACGGCAGGTGCCTCGGGGCGGCGCAGGTCCCAGAACTGCAGGCTGCCGCCCTCGCCGCCGGCGGCGAGGATCTGGCCGTCGCCGGAGAGGGCCAGGCAGAGGGCGGCACCGGGCAGGCGCGGTTGCAGGGGCAAATGGCGTGCACTGGCGAGATCCACCAGTTCGACCTGGCCATCGTCACGCGCGAGCGCGGCCAGGCTGCCGTCGGGGCTGAGCATCAGGGCCGTGGCACGCGCGCCATCGGTCAGCGGCTGGTCTTCGCGCTTGAGGGTGTCGAGGTTCCACAGGCTGAGCAGGTCGCGCCGGTTGCCGGTGGCGGAGGGGGTGGCGGTGCCGACGGCGAGCAGGCGGTGGCTGGCCGGGCTGAGGGCGACCAGGCGTGCGCTGGTGACATCGTCGGCCATGGCCAGTTCCGGGGTGGCCGGGTGCAGCAGGTGGACGTGCTGGAGCAGGGTCAGCAGGTTGGTGGCGGCGAGCGTGTTGGCGGCATCGGTGCGCAGGGCGCGGCAGAGCCAGGCGACCGCTTCCGGGTAATCGGTGCGCTCGGTGAGCTGGCGCGCCATCTGCTCGTCGGAGCGCGAGTAAGAGCGGCGCAACAGGTCGCGGTTGTGTTCCGCTTCAATGTAGAGGGCGGTGCTGGTGACGCCGCCGGCAAGCACGGCGAAGGCGATGGCGAGACTGGCGGCGACGCCGACGCGATGGCGGCGAACGAACTTTTCGATCAGGTAGCGCCGGCTTGGCGGGCGCGCCTGCACGGGCTGATGGTGGAGGAAGCGGCGCAGGTCGTCGGCGAGGTCGCCGGCACTGCCGTAGCGGCGCGCGGGATCGCGTTCGAGTGCCTTGAGGATGATCCAGTCGAGGTCGCCCTTGAGTTCCGGTTCGCGCGAGCTGGGGCGCGGCGGGTCGAGTTCCACCTGGTCGCGCAGGATGAGGTGGATGGGCTTGTGGGCGATGTCCATCGGGCTGACCAGGCCCTTGCCGGTGAGCAGTTCGAGCAGGATCGAGCCGAGCGCGTAGACATCGGAGCGGGTGTCGGCGTGGGCGCTGCCGAACTCGATCTGCTCCGGGCTGATGTAGCCGGGGGTGCCGACGAGCTGGTCGAGGCCGGTGGCGAGGGTCTGGCGGACGTCCTTTTGTTCGAGCACCTTGGCGATGCCGAAATCGATCACCTTCGGGGTGGGCGCGCCGTCCTCCTCCATGACCATGACATTCGACGGCTTCAGGTCGCGGTGGATGATGCCCTTCTGGTGGGCGTGATTGACGGCCAGGCAGACCGGGATGAAGAGCTCGAGCTTCTGGCTGAGGCCGAGGCTTTTATCGCTGGCGTAGCGGGTGATCGAGCGGCCGCGCACCAGCTCCATGACGAAGTAGGGCTGGCCGCGCGCGGTGGTGCCGGCGTCGAGCACGCGCGCGATGTTCGGGTGCTCCATGAGCGCGAGGGTTTGGCGCTCGGTGTCGAAGCGGGCGATGACCTGGCGGGTGTCCATGCCGGCCTTGAGCACCTTGACCGCGACGAGTCGGTGGATGGGCTGGGTTTGCTCGGCCCGGTACACCAGGCCGAAACCGCCCTCGCCGAGCTGGTCGAGCAGGCGGAACTTGCCGTCGAGCCAGTCCTCCTGCGGGCCGATGGCGGCACCTGCCGCCGGCACCGGCGCGGCGGTGGCGATGGTCGGCAGGTCGTCGCTGATGACCGGCCCCCTGCCGGTGATCATCGTGGGTTCGTCATCTGGGAGCGCGGTGGACACGGCGGCGAAACGGCGTCGGCATTGTGACGGAGCGGCGGGCAAACACAAACATCTTCTCACGCAGCGGTGGAAAAGCCCCGCGCCCCAGTCCTTGCAAAAGCCCCCGGACCGGCTTTGCTGGCGCATGCTTCGTCTCCTGCTCGCGTCCGCCCTCGCGCTCGGCCTCGCCGCCTGCGCCAGCAATTCCAAGGAAAAGGTCGTCATCACCGTGCACTCGCAGGGCAATGACATGGACTCGAAAAAGACGGTCTTTCGTCGCACGGTTGAGGGAAGGTCGATGATCTTCAAGATCATCCCCGAGTTCAGCACGCAGAGCCTTGCCGCCTTTCATCCGTTTCCTGCCGATGACGGCACGCAGGGGGTGGCCATGAAGCTCGACTTCAAGGGCGCCAACTCGCTGGAGCTGGTGACGCGCCTGCGTCAGGGCGAGGTCCTCATGACCATGGTCAATGGCACGGTCGTTGATCATGTGATCATTGATCAGCCGATCACCGATGGCATTTTCACGGTCTGGCGTGGATTCAGCGATGAATTGATTGCCTCGCTCGACGAGGAGTATCCACGCATCAAGGATCTGACCTCGTCATCGACCTTCATCGACATGACGCCATCGACCAAGAAGGAGAAGCGTGATTCCAAGCGCCGTTCTGAGCGTGAGGAAAAGGATCGCGAGGAGGAGGATCGCAACCGTGCGCGCGGCGAGTTTGAGCCTGAGGCGCCGGATGGCGAGCTGGTGCCGCTGTCGGAACTGCTGAAAACCTCGCGCTGACCGGCATGGCCAAGCCTGCCGGCGATGCCGCCTCAACCAATGCCGCTGCGAGCGGCCTGCACGGTGTTTTCCTGACGCGTTTCCTGCTGTTCTGGATGCGCGTGCTGCCGCGTTCGGTCTGCCTGCTGCTGTCCTGGCCGGTGACCCTGCTGATCTGGCTGCTGGCGGGGGTTCCGCGCCGGGCCGTGCGCGCCAACCTCGCCGTGCTGCGGCCCGAGTTTGGCCGGTTGCGCAATGCCGCGGGCTCCTACCAGGTGTTTCTGCAGTTCGGCCTGACCTACCTCGACCGGCTTTGGCACCTGCATTTCGGTGAGGAGGTAGAGTGGGAGATCTCCCATCGGGATCGTTTTGACGCCCTGCGCGCGCATCCAGGCGGTGTCCTGGTTTTCACGATCCACAGCGGCAACTACGATCTCGGTGCCGCGGTGTTCGCCCAACGTTTCGGTCGCGCCCTGCACATGGTGCGCGCCCCCGAGCGCAGCGAGGGCCTGCAGGAGTTGCGCGCCGCTGAACTGCGCGGGGTCGCGCGCGACACCCCGCTGCTGCACATCCATTACAATGAATCGGCCAGCCATCTCGGTCTGGAGCTGTGCCGGCGCCTGCAGGCGGGCGAGGCGGTGGCGGTGCAGGGCGACCGCGTCATCATCGACGTTTCGGCGGTGGAGATGGAGCATGAAGGCGTGTGCTTTCGCATCCCGCGCGGGCCGCTGGTGCTGGCGGAGATCGCCCGCGTGCCGGCCTGGCCGATCTTCCTCATCCGCCTCGGTCGGATGCGCTACCGCATTCACATCGGCGAGCCCTTCTGCGACGGGGTGGAGAAGGTGCGTGCCGACGAGGTGGGCCGGCGCTGGCTGCCGCTGCTGCACGGTTTTGTGCGCGAGCACTGGCAGCAGTGGTTTGTTTTTGAGCCGCTGCTCCGTCACAAGCCGGAGGCCTGACGCCTCGATTCAAGACTCTGTGGCGGCGTTGCGCTGGAGCTGGCGGACCAGCTGCTTGACCTCGTGGGCGCCGCGCACATCGCGGAAGCTGACCTCGACCTCGTTGCCGCCGGAGGAGGAGATGTCGACGGTGCCGACGCCGAGCAGGCCCTTGAGGCCGCGCATGTGGACGTCGATATTGCGGACATCGCAGATGCGCACCTCGCGCGAGCTGCGGGCGAGCAGGCCCCAGACTTTTTCGACGCGGTCCTCGCCGACGAGGTAATCGGTCGAATAACGCGCGAGGGCGATGCCGAGCAGCCAGGCCAGGGCCGCGAGCAGGGGGGTGAGGGAATACTCGCCGCCGAAGGGCAGCAGGAAGACGCCGAGCCCGATGAGCAGGGCGATCATGGCAAAACCACCCGCGTAGGCGAGCCAGGACGGGTGGGTCTCGAACAGTGGGGCATCGCCGGAGTCGGTGTCATCGTCTTCCTCAACGGGCGGATTTTCCGTCTCCTCATCGAGGCGGACATCAAAGCCGTGCAGGTCGGCGCGGATCTCCTGGTAGGCAGGGCGAGAGATGCGAGCGGAGCGGCCGCGGGGTGGTGGCATGCCGCGGATGACTTCGCCCACCGTGTGATCGCGGCGGGTGAGGGTGTCGGTGCAGAGATCTCCATTCGCGAGGGCGCCGCGTTCGACCAGGACGAAGAGATCCTCCTTGGACAGCAGTCCGGGGAAGGCGGGATGGTCGTGGAGCAGGTAACGCATGGGCGCTGCGGGAGGCCGCGGCCATGATGGACGTCGCCGCGGCGAAAGGCAACCGCGCTCTGCGGGGGATCAATCCTCGGCTGGCGGCGGCGGCAGCAGGTCCTCGCGGCGCAGCAGGTCGACCACGCGCAGCAGCGGCAGTTCCCCCTTGGGCACGCGGCAGACTTCGCCGAGAAAGGGGGTCAGGCGGTCCATTTCCGCGACCGCGGTGTGCACGAGGCTGGCGAGCACGCGTTCGTCGTGCCGGTGCGGGGGGAAGACCGTGCTGACGCGGAACATCACCCGACCCTCGTCCCATTCGAGTTCGAAGTTGCCGAGGTTGAGCTCCTTGTTGGTGCGCATGAGCAGCTCGCACACCGGCAGGCGGTGGCTGGCCGGCACGGGCTGGGAGGCGGTGGCCACGGTACTGGCGATGCCGGCATCGCCAAAGACCTGCACATGCACCGGGATTTTGGCGTGATGGGCCTCGAAGACGGATTCGACGACCTCCAGGCCCTGGACTTCCTGGTAGGCCCAGCCCTGTGCCTTGAAGGCGTTCAACGTGGCGGCGTAGAGGGCGGACATCGGTATGGCGGGAGGGGGTCGGGGCGGCCAGATTCGAACTGACGACTTCTTGCTCCCAAAGCAAGCGCTCTACCAGGCTGAGCTACGCCCCGTGCCCATCGCCGCAGTTGCGGCGGGGAGAGCGATAGTGCCGCGCATTGTTGCCGGCGCAAGGTAAAAGAGAGGATCAAAGACGCGGATCGACGCCGTGAATGCCGTGGGTCTCGGCGACCGGCAGCTTCGGGCGCGAGGCCTGGGGGCGGTCCTCGGCGAACCAGTGGTTGCCTTCGAAGCGGAAGGTTTCCGGGGCGGTGCCCGCGCCGACGTTGACCTCGGCGGCGATCTGGTCGCGGCGGAAGACGATGCGGTTGTTGCGCACGAGGAC
>CANNUR010000087.1 GCA_947523045.1 uncultured Prosthecobacter sp. | reverse complement strand
GCCCTGGTGCGCGAGGCGTGCCGGCTCGCTGGCCCGGAGGGACGCGTCGCCGTCAGCATCTTCGTCAATCCGCTGCAGTTCGGTCCGAATGAGGACTTCAGCCGTTACCCGCGGACCCTCGAGGCCGATCTCGCGATCTGCGCCGCGGCCGGCGCCGACCTGGTGTTTGCGCCGCCGGTCGATGAGGTCTACTCGCCCGACCGCAGCATCCAGGTCAGCGAAAGCCGGCTCTCGCGCGTGCTCTGCGGGGCCAGTCGCCCCGGTCACTTCGACGGGGTCTGCACGGTGGTGGCGAAACTCTTCAACCTCGTCCAGCCCGATGACGCGGTCTTTGGCAAGAAGGATTACCAGCAGCTCGCCATCCTGCGCCGGCTGGTGCGCGACCTTGATTTCCCGGTGCAACTGCACGGCCTCGACACCGTGCGCGAGCCGGATGGTCTGGCGCTCAGCTCGCGCAACCGCTACCTCAGCGCCGAGGAACGGGCCCAGGCGCCGGCCCTGCACGCGGCCCTGCAGGCGGCGCGCGCGGCCTGGCGCAGCGGTGTCATCGATCCGGAAATTTTGCTGGCCGGCGTGCGCAACCAACTCGCCGCAGCGGCGCCGCTGGGGCGGATCGATTACGCCGCGCTGGTGAACCGCCACACGCTGGAACCGCAGGCGCAGGCCGATGCCGAGGGGCTGCTCGCCCTGGCGGTGTTTTTCGGGCGCGCGCGCCTGATCGACAACCTGGAGCTCGCCTGAGCCATCACAGCGTGCCACCGGCGACAAAGTCCGGCATCAGGCGATGCTGGCTGCGCGTGCGCCCGCCCTCGGCCAGGCGCAGCACCAGCCTGGCCACCGCGGCCGACCAGCGCCGTGGATCGCTGACATAGCGCGCCGGGGCCGGCATGGCATGGGCGAGAAAGGCATCGCCATCGCGCGCGATCAGCGCCACGTCGCGCGGCACGCGCAGGCCCTCGGCCAGCAAGCAGGTCAGCGCGGTGAGGGCATGGACGGAGCGACCCACCACCAAGGCGTCGGCGGCCTCGCGACCCGCACAGGCGCTGCGCACCTGTCGGCACAGGCCGGTCGGCGTGCCGTCGTGACGCAGCACGCGCGCCGTTGGAAAGCCTTCGAGAAAACCCTCGGCACTTTCGGCGTCGCCCGGTGCCGCGGTGTCGGGCAGCAGCAGCACGGGACGTCGGCGCCCCTTCGCACGCAGCAGACCGGCGGCATGGCGACAGACCGCGCGGTGGTCGAGATCCACGGAAGGCAGATCGACGCCCGTTGCGGCCGAACCGGCGACCAAAGCCGGCAGGCCGCGCGCGGCAAAGGCCCGCTGCAGGGCTGCCGGCGCGAGGTGCAGGATCCAGACCCCGCCCGGGTGGCTGCGCTCCAGGTGTCCCAGTGCGCGGGCGCCGCGGCTCGTGGAAATCGTCGGCCGCACCACCAGCTCCAGCGCATGACCGGCGGTGGCGAGGCGCTCGCGCAATTCATCCAACCAGCAGACGGTCAGCGGTGGCATCTCGCGCAGCGGCACCGGTGTCAGCAGGCGCACGATGCAGGCTCGTTCGGTCGGGCCTCTGCCACTGTGAAGAACGCGGGTCGGCAGGCCCTGGCGACGCTCCAGCCAGCCTTCATCCGCCAGGGTATCGAGCGCGATGCGCAGGGTGGGGCGGCTGACGCCCAGTCGTTCTGCCAGCAAACGTTCACCGGGCAGGCGCTCGCCCCAGACACCGTTTTCGATCTCGGTGCGCAGCGCGGCGGCGGCCTGGCTGCTCAGGGAAGGGCGCGGAAGGCGGGTGGGCATGCGGCAAAAACGCACCTGCCGCGCCACTGGTCAAGGAAACTGACCAGTGAACTCACGGGCTCTTGGACGTTGAATGAGACGTGATCCCCGACCTGTTTCGCCGCCTTGCCTCCCTTGTCCTGCTCGCCGCCCCCGTGGCGGGTGCCGTGGAACCCTTCCTGGAAAAGCAGGATCTGTTCACGGTGGGCGACGACCCCGCCTACCAGCTCTACCACATCCCCGGCATCGTTGTCACCGCCCGCGGCAGCGTGCTGGCCTGGTGCGAGGCCCGCAAGCGCGCGGCCGGCGTCAGCGACTGGGATGACATCCGCCTGCTACTGCGCCGCAGCACCGATGACGGCCGCACCTGGAGCGCCCCGCGCAGCATCGCCCGGGTCGATGGCCCCAAGCGCAAGAATCCCTTCGCCCTGCGCATGAAAAACGTCGATCCCAACGACGTGACCTACAACAACCCGGTGCTCATCGCCGACCGCGACGGCACGGTGCACATGCTCTTCTGCCTGGAGTACGAGCGGGTGTTTTACCAGCGCAGCGGCGACGACGGCGTCAGCTGGAGTCCGCCGGTGGAGATCACCGCCTGCTTTGACGCCTTCAAGAAGGGCTATGCCTGGAAGGTGCTCGCGACCGGCCCCAACCACGGCATTCAGCTCAAGAATGGCCGCCTCGTGGTGCCGGTCTGGCTGTCGACCGGCGAGGGCGGCAACGCCCATCGGCCGAGCGTCACCGCCACCGTCTTCAGCGATGACGGCGGCCGCACCTGGCAGGCGGGTGAGATCGCCGTGCCCTGCACGGACACTTGGATCAATCCGAACGAGACGGTGGCGGTTGAACTCGCCGACGGCCGCGTCATGCTCAATGTGCGCAGCGAGTCGAAGGCGCACCGCCGGTTGGTGACGACGAGTCCCGACGGTGCGACGAACTGGAGCGAACCAAAGTTCGACGAGGCCCTGCTTGAACCGATCTGCATGGCCGGCCTGGTCCGCTACGATCACGGCGGCCAGAGGCTGCTGCTGTTCTCGAATCCGCACAACCTGGAGGGCGGACGCGGCGGCGAACCCGAGCCGGGCAAGAGCCGTGCGCGCAAAAACCTCAGCGTCAAGATCAGCCGCGACGAGGGCTCGACCTGGCCGGTCAACCGTTTGCTTGAAGACGGTCCGAGCGCCTACTCGGACTTGGCGGTGACGCCGGCCGGCACGATCCTGTGTTTCTATGGCGCCGGCTCCAAGCCCAGCTTTGCCGGTTCCGCGCTCCGCCTGGCCCGCTTCAATCTGGCCTGGCTGGAACAGCAGCCTTGACGATCACCCTGCCTTTTCACCACCCTAGCTCACCATGAAATTTGCCCCACTGGCCCTGCTTGCCTTCACCCTCAGCGCGGCTGCCGAGGAAGGTCCCGACCTGCCGCTGCTCGATCTCTCCGGCGACACCGCCCGCCATGTCGTCATCGCCCAGGGCACGCCCGAGGTGTATCAGGGCCATCCCACCACCGTGACCTTGCCCGATGGTCGCACGATCTTCTGCGTCTGGTGCATCAACCACGGTGGTGCTGCCGGTCCGATGGCGCGTAGCGACGACGGCGGCCGCACCTGGACACGCCTCGATGCGCAGCTGCCGCCCGGCTTCGCCACCCATCAGAACTGCCCGAGCATCTACCGGTTGGTCGGTCCCGACGGCAAGGCGCGCCTGTGGGTCTGGTCGGCCGCCCTCGGCAAGCGCGGCGGTCCCGGCATGCCCTCCATCCTCAGCGAGGACGACGGCAAAACCTGGCGCGAGATGCCGCCGCTGAACTTCCCCTGCGTGATGACCTTCAGCAGCCTGGTACAGCTCAAGGATGGCCGCTACCTCGGCCTCTACCACAAGGGGCCCGGCGGGGCCGACAAGGCGCCGCTCGAGGTGCTGCAGACGATCACTGCCGACGGCGGCTTCACCTGGTCGGAACCGCGCGTCGTCGCCGCGGTCGAGGGCAAGAACCCCTGCGAACCCTTTGTCTTTCGCTCGCCCGACGGCAGCGAACTCTGCTGCCTGATGCGCGAAAACACCCACCAGGGACGCAGCCTCATGATGTTTTCGACCGATGAAGGCGCGACCTGGAGCCGGCCGGTCGACACCAGCTGGGGTTTGACGGGCGATCGCCACATCGGCGTGGCCACCGGCGATGGCCGCTGGCTCTTCGCCTTCCGTGACCAGGCCCCGGGCAGCCCGACCAAGGGGCATTTCGTCGCCTGGGTCGGCAGCTACGACGACCTCAAGCGCGGTCGCCCCGGCCAGTACCGCGTCAAACTCCTGCACAGCCACGCCAGCCGCGTCGGCGACTGCGGCTACCCCGGCGTCGAACGCCTTGCCGATGGCAACCTGCTGATCACCACCTATCTCAAGTACCGTCCCGGTCCGGAGAAACATTCGGTCGTCAGCCTGCGTCTGACCCTGGCTGAACTGGATGCTCTGGCCGGGAAATGAGGGCCTGCAGGTTTCAGGGAACGGAACGACGTAACCTCCCCAAGTCTGGGGACGACTTGATTCCCGAAAAGCATCCTCTCCTTGTGTGGTGGTGGAGCCAGCGCGCGTTGGTTGCTTGCATGCAACGCTTTTGCTTTCTCTCACTCTTCGCCGCAGTCGCGGGGATTCTCGCCGCCCAAGAGATGCCCGCCGTTTCCAGTTCTCAGCCACTGCCGCCTTTGCCGGAGGGCGCGTTCACCCTGGTTGTCATTCCCGACACGCAGTCCTATCGCGGCCGTGGTTGCAAGGCCACGCCCGACAGCACCGAGCCGGTCAGCAACGTCAATCTTGCCGCCCAGATCGACTGGATTCTCGCCAATCGACAGAAACAGAATGTGGTTTTTGTCACCCACGTTGGTGACATCGTCGACCGCAACACGCCTGAGCAGTGGGCGGTGGCGAAGCAGCAGCTCAATCGCCTGCGCGGGGTTCTGCCCTTTGCCCTGACGGTCGGCAATCACGACATGACCAGCCGGGGCGACGCGCGTCTGTTTCAGCAGCATTTTCCGGCGGCGAGCTTTGCCGGCGAACCCTGGTATCTGGGCAGTTACGAGCACGACCGCGCGGATCGCCACGTCTCGCGCGACAACGTCAACAGCGCGCAGATTTTCAGCGCCGGCGGCCTCGATTTTCTGCATCTGAGTTTGGAATGCAATGCGCCTGACGACGTGCTCGCCTGGGCCGGAGGTCTGCTTGCACGCCATACCGGGCGGCGCGCCATCATTACCACGCACATGGATCTCGGCATTGTGAAGAAGCCGAAAACAGCGGAGGGGTTCATCCATGATCC
Source organism: uncultured Prosthecobacter sp. (assembly GCA_947523045.1). Taxonomy (GTDB): domain Bacteria; phylum Verrucomicrobiota; class Verrucomicrobiia; order Verrucomicrobiales; family Verrucomicrobiaceae; genus Prosthecobacter. The sequence goes on along the minus strand of CANNUR010000087.1, from coordinate 5,429 downwards.
GAAAGGGCGGATGAACTGGAGCAAGATCCACGGTGACCACGGCAACACCGGGCAGCAGATGTGGGACAAGCTGTACCGGCGGCATGCCAACCTGCATTTTGTCCTCAGCGGCGACCAGAGCCGTGTCACCTCCCTGCGTCGCGAGGATCGCGCCGATGACGGGCATGTCGTGCATGCCCTGCTGAGCGATTACATGAGCCAGCCGGTTCTGCGCCTCATGCGGATTCTGCCGCAGGAAGACCGGGTTGATATCCTGACTCTGGAGGTGTCAAAGGAACAGCTTGTGGAAGCCACCCGGCATGTGCCCGAGGCGACGGCACACGCCTTTTCCCTGCCGTATCGCATGCGGCAGTGAGTTTGGAAAACAGGACGGAGGGACAGGCGGTTATCGCCTGCCGGTTTCCAGCATTCGTGCCGGGCCGCGTTTACTTCGACTTCAACCCCAGCGTGTTCACGGCGATGACACGGTAGCTGTGCTTTTGGCCGGGCTTGGCGGTGGTGTCGGTGAATTTCATTTCCACCAGCGGCGCGGCGGGGGTGTCGCTGTACTGCAGGCCCTGGAAGATCGGGCGACCGAACGGGTTCTTCGGCTGTTCGGGCACGGTTGCCAGCGGCTTGCCGTCGCGCTCGATGACGAAGTGGCTTAAGCCGCTCTCCAGATCGGCCTCGGCTTCCCAAGTCAAAATGTTGGCCTGCACCTGCAGGTTCGTCGGTGCCGGCGGCGGGGTGCTGTCGGTCACCTGGGTGTCCTTGACGTACTGCATCCATTGTTTGGCCACCGCCTCGTTGGGCAGCCAGATCGCCAGGCGCGGATCGCCGTCGAGACGGGTCAGCGGCACGGCTTCGGTGGCCAGCAGCGGCGCCATCCAGGCGTCGCCGAGCGGCATGGGGTGCAGAGGTTCGCCCGGCTTGGCTGGCAGGCGGGCCGACAGGCAGGCATCGAGCCAGGGGATGGCCAGGTAGCGCTGGTTGCCGCACTCGTGGCTGGTCAGCGGATCGACGGCGACCGCGATCAGCGCACCGCGACCGCGCATGGCCTTGAAAAAGGTTTCGTTGGCTGGCCAGACGCCGGCGAAGCGGCCTTCCTTGACGCTGACGCCCTCCTTGGTGCCTGGGTTGCACATGACCGGCACGCTGAGCGCGGCGTCGGGAATGACATGCGGCTTGATGGTGGCGCGGTCCGGGTTGGCTTCGAGCAGGGGCACGCCCGAACGCAGCCAAGCGGCGGCGACGCGCTCCGGGTGCAGCAGGGTCATGCCGCCGGCCCAGTGGCCGCCACCGCTGTGACCCCAGAGGGCCCAGGGCACAGTGGCGAGTTCGGGATGCCCGCACTGCGCGCCGAGCTCGGCCAGGGCCTTCTGGAACGCGGCGCCGGAGCCGTTGCGCGGGTCGCACCACATTTGACAGTCAGCCTTGTCGGGCTGCTCGTAGGAGGGCGACAGCAGCGCGCAGCCGTGCTTTTTCGCCAGCGCCTGCCAGTGCAGATCAAAAGCGCCGGTCTGGCCGGATTTGCAGGAGCCCTCGCCGCAGCCGTGCTGGTGGACGATGACGCCGCGCAGGCTGGCAACACCGGGGGGAATCCAGACGGTGTACTGCACTGGGAAAATCAGGCCGCCGGGTGCGGTCGAGGCCTCGTAGCGCACCCGGTGGTAGGGCGGCTTGACTGGCGGGGCCTGGTCGTAGGGAGCCTGCTGGGCGGAGAGCAGGCCGGCGAGGAAGGGGAGCAGAAACAGGGAGAAACGCATGGGCGGGGAATCGAACGCGATGGCGCGGGTCGGCCTTGCAACGGCGCTGGCGGCGAATCCACCGCCGCCGTTCGGACCGCCGCGGCGCGATTCCCCGCAAGGGCGGTCGTCGGGCGACGTTGCGCTGTCTTCCAACCATGCGACGTCTCCTTCCTGTTGCCCTGCTTCTCACCGCCAGCGTTCTGCCGCTGGCGGCCCAGTCACCCGCCGCACCGCTGCTCGCCGACAAGGCCCTGCCGGCCGATGAAACCGGTCTGCCCGGCGAGGGTGCGCTGCGTCGCTACGAAGCCTACGTCAAACGCTGGCAGGAGGCGCGCAGTCGCTGGGCCGGCGAGGTGGCCAAGGATCAGGGCTCGGTGGTGTTTCTCGGCGATTCCATCACCCAGGGCTGGGGTGCCGAATTCAAGGGCCTCTTTCCCGGCATGAAACTCGCCAACCGCGGCATCGGCGGCGACACAACGCGCGGCATGCTGATTCGACTCGAGGAGGACGTGCTGGCGCTGCAGCCGTCCGCCATCGTCCTGCTGCTTGGCACGAACGACATTGAGGTCGGCATCGAGCCGGCGGCGATCGGACGCAATTTCCAAAAGATCCTCGCCGCCATCCAGGCCCGCCTGCCGCAGGTGCCGATCGTGCTCTGCCGGATGTTCCCGAGTTCGGCGAGCAAGAATCGGCCGGCGGAGACGATCCGCCAGGTCAACGCGCTCTACGAGGCGGCGGTGAAGGGCGATGCCCGCGTCACTGTGCTCGACACCTGGACCCTGTTTGCCGATCTGCAGACCGGCGACATGAATCCCGCCTGGGCCAAGGACCTGCTGCACCTCAATCCGGCCGGTTATGCCCGCTGGGCGGCGGCGCTGCGCCCGATCTTCGCCACACTGGGGTTCCTCGAGACTGAAGCCGAGGCCTTCACGCCGGAGCCGGGTTTTGAGAGCCTGTTCAACGGCCGCGACCTCACCGGCTGGGGCGTGCGACCCACCCCGCCGCGCAAGGCGCCCGCCAAGCCGCGGCCGGATGCGCCAGTATTTGTCGAGGTCAAGGAAGCCGCGGCCTTCGACGGCCAGACCGCCAGCCCGGACGGCCGCTACCGCGCGGTCAACGGTCGCCTGGTCGTCACCACCCCGGCCGAGGGGCGCCGCATCCAGCAGCTCTGGACGACGCGCGAGTTCGATGGCGATTTCATCCTGCGCCTGGAGTTCCGCGCCACGCCGAATGCCGACAGCGGGGTCTTCCTCCGCCAGCCGCAGTTGCAGTGCCGCGACTACCCGCTGGCCGGGCCGTACTTCGAGCTCAAGCACTACAAGCCGCAGGATTGGAACGCCCTGGAAGTGACGGTCAAGGGCGGGGTCGCCCGCGCCACCTGCAATGGCGAGCTGCTGGTCGAGGATCTGGCCGTGCCGGCCACCGGGTCGATCGGGCTGGAGGGCGATCGCGGTCAGATGGAATACCGCCGCATCCAGCTGCGCCGGCTGCCCTGAGGTTTCACGTTCGACACCGTCGCCCAGGAGGAAATTGGCCGGTGCATGGCCAAGGCCTGGCAGGAGCTTGCCGCGGGCCGCTGAGCCGGGTCGCAACATTCGCACCGGCCGGCCGTTGTCTGCGGTCATGCGCACCCTTGTTTGCCTTGCCCTTGTCGCCCTGCTCCAGCCCGCTTTCGCCGCCGAACCCGCCCGCAAGGGACTCGGTGCCAACGACCCCGCGGGCGAATTGCGCATCTACAAGCATTCGGCCGGCAAGCCGCGCCAGTTGGAGCTCTATTTTCCGCCCAACCACGATCCGGCGAAGGCGAAGGTGCCGGGACTGATCCTGTTTCATGGCGGCGGCTGGGGCGGCGGTAGTCTGGGGCAGTTCCGTGCCGCCTGTGCCTACTTTGCCCGTCGCGGCCTGGTCTGCGCCACGGCCGAGTACCGCATGCTCAGCAAGGCCGAGGCCGCCGCCCTGCCGGTGGGCGAGACCCGCAAGCGCGTCTGCATCACCGACGCCAAAAGCGCGATCCGCTGGTTCAAGCAGCAGGCCCCGGCGCTTGGCGTCGATCCGGCGCGCGTCATCACCGGGGGTGGTTCGGCCGGCGGCCACATCTCGGCTCTGGCCACCCTGCAACCCGGCCTCGACGACCCTGCCGATCCGGCCGGCGTCGACACCTCGGTGGTCGCCTACCTCTGGTTCAATCCGGCCTTCGCGCCCGACGACGTCAAGGACCCCGAGGTCGATGTGCTGCGCTTTTTGAAGAAGGATCTGGCGCCGGCCATCGCCTTCTTTGGCGACAAGGACACCTGGAAACCCGGCTGGGATGCCGCCCAGGCCAAACTGCGCGAGCTGGGCAACACGACGACCGAGCTATGGATCGCCGAGGGCCAGGCGCACAGCTTCTTCAACAAGGAGCCCTGGCGCGCCGCCACCCTGCGCGCGGCCGATGCCTTCCTGCAGGGGCTCGGCCTGCTGCAGGGGCCGGCGACCCTGCCCGAACCGGCCGATGCCGTGCTGAAACGCGCTGCGCTGTGAAGGCCCGGTGTGGCGTGGTTCAACGGACATGGGCCCACTTGGCCTTCTTCGAGCTCCTCTTGCTCTTAGCGGTTCCATGCAGGTTGGGTCCGGGCTGGTTTAACTGGTCAAAACTTTTAACCAGTAAACCCGATCCCGCCAGCGCGTTGTTGCACGCATGACCGATGCCGAACTTCACCAGCTCAAGCGCTGGAACACGCCGACGATTTACAACGGCTGGGAGCAGATCACCCGCCGCGATGCCTGTGCCGATGCCTTCAACCTGGAGGAGACCCGCGATTTCATGCCGCAGATGGGGCCGATGGCGGGGTATGCGGTGACGGTCGTCATCGAGCCCTCGAACGCCGCGCACCGGCAGGCGAATCCGCAGGCCTGGAGCGAGTACCGACGCTACGTCGCCTCGGTGCCCGGCCCCAAGGTGGTGGTCGTTCAGGACCTCGACAAGCCGCGCGTCATCGGCTCGTTCTGGGGTGAGGTGAACAGCAACATCCACCGGGCGCTCGGCTGCGTCGGCACGATCGTCGACGGCGCCATCCGCGACCTCGACGAGATGACCGACGCCGGTTTCAAGGCGCTGGCGCGCCGGCTCTGCGTCGGGCATGCCGCCGTGCATCCGGTGCGCTGGGGCTGCGAGGTTGAGGTGTTCGGCCGGCGGGTGGCTCCAGGCGACCTCATCCATGCCGACAAGCACGGCTTTCTGGTCGTGCCCGCCGCCGAGGAGTCGGGCCTGCTGGAGGCGGCGCGCTTCATGGATGCCAATGAGTGTGAGACCGTCATTCCGGCTGCGCGCGGCACGCTGGGGCTCGACACGGAGGCGATCCTGGCCCGCATCGATGCCGCGGGCGCGGAGTTCGGCCGGCGCGCCAAGGCGAAGTTTGGCGGGCAGGGCGAGTGGTAGGGGAAAAGCCGGGTTGACTCGGCGGGGCTGCCGGCCAGTCTTGACCGCCATGCGCTTTGCCATCTGCAACGAAACCTACCCCGGCCGCCCCTTCGAACAGGTCTGCGAGGACGCCGCCGCCGCCGGCTACCAGGCCCTTGAACTCGCCCCCTTCACCCTCAAGGAGGACCCGCGCGAACTGACCGAGGCCGACGCCCTGCGGCTGAGCCGCATCGCCTCGTCGTTCGGCCTCGACATCCTCGGCCTGCACTGGCTGCTGACCAAACCCTCCTGGTTCCACATCA
>CANNUR010000086.1 GCA_947523045.1 uncultured Prosthecobacter sp. | reverse complement strand
CGGCGGGCTGCTTCACGCCCAGCATGTCGAGCAGGGTCGGCGCGACATCGGCGAGGATGCCATCGCGCACATGGAACTTGCCGGCATCCGCGGCGACGTAAATGCCGTGCACGAGGTTGGTCGTGTGCGCGGTGTGCGGGCTGCCGTCGGCATTGCGCATCTGCTCGCAGTTGCCGTGGTCGGCGGTGATGAAGAGCTTGCCGCCCAGCTCGAGCGTGCGCTCGACGATCAGGCGCACGCCCAGGTCGATCGTTTCGCAGGCATGCACGCCGGCCTCAACGACGCCGGTGTGGCCGACCATGTCGGGGTTGGCGAAGTTCATGATGACCAGATCGTACTGCTCCAGCCGGCGCAGCACCTCAAAGGTCAGGTCGGGCGCGCTCATCTGCGGCTTCTTGTCGTAGGTGGGCACCTCCTTGGGCGACACCGCCAGGTAGCGGTCCTCACCCGGGTTGGGCTCCTCGACACCGCTGTTGAAAAAGAAGGTGACGTGCGGGTACTTTTCCGTCTCCGCGGCGCGCAACTGCTTCAGGCCGGCGGCGGCGACCACCTGGCCAAGGTTCTGGTTCAGGGTCTCGGTGCCGAAGACGACGCGGGCGCCGAGGGCCTCATAGGTGGCATCGTACTCGGTGAGCGTGTAGTAACCGACCTGCGGATGCACCTCGCGGTCGAATCCCTCGAAGCCGGTCTTCAGGAAGGCATCGCTGAGCTGGCGGGCGCGGTCGGCGCGGAAGTTGAACCAGAGCACGACATCGCCGTCGCGGATGCGCTGCTCGCCGGCATGGCTGAACAGCATCGGCAGCAGGAACTCGTCCCCGCGCGGCTCGGCCGCGTAGGCGGCGCGCACGGCCTCGCTGGGCCGGTCGCCGCGCACCTCACCGCGCCCCAGCACGAGGGCGTCCCAGGCGATCTTGTTGCGCTCCCAGCGCTTGTCGCGGTCCATCGCGTAGTAGCGTCCGATCACCGTGGCGATCTGCGCGCCGCTGGCCTGCAGGTCCGCCTCCAGCTTGGCCAGGTAGGCCGCGCCGCCGGTGGGCGATGTGTCGCGGCCGTCGGTGATCGCGTGCACCATGAGATCGTTCACGCCCGCAGACTTGGCGGCATTGCAGAGCGCGGCCAGGTGATCCTGGTGGGAATGCACGCCGCCGTCGCTGACCAGACCGATGAAGTGCAGGCGGCGGCCGCGCGCCTTTTCAAAGGCCTCGACCAGCACCGGCATGTGTGCCAGTTCGCCATCGCGGATGCTCTTGTTGATGCGGGTCAGGTCCTGGTAGACGATGCGGCCCGCGCCGAGATTGAGGTGGCCAACCTCGCTGTTGCCCATCTGGCCATCAGGCAGACCGACGTCCTCGCCGCTGCCGCTGACCTTGGCCCAGGGATAGTCGGCGTACAGACGGTCGTGGTAAGGCGTGCGTGCCAGCAGGGTGGCGTCGCCATTCGCCTGCGCCTGGGACTTGCCGCCGGGATTGATGCCCCAGCCGTCGCGGATGATGAGAACTACGGGTTGTTTCATGGAAACGTCTTCATCCGCCAAGCCGCCCGGGCCGTCAAGGACGGGGCTGCTCAGCAGCCCTCCATCCCGAGAGCGGCGCGGATTTGGCGTGCGGAGGCGAGGGCTTCGTCGAGGTCATCACCGAGCACGGTGAAATGCCCCATCTTGCGACGGGCGCGGGGCTCGGCCTTGCCGTAGAGATGCAGCTTGGCGCGCGGGTGACCGAGCACGGCCAGCCAGTCGGGCGCGGCGGCATCGGACGGCCAGACGTCGCCGAGCAGGTTGACCATGACCGCCGGGGTGTGCTGGCTGGGATCGCCGAGCGGCAGGCCGCAGACGGCGCGCAACTGCTGCTGGAACTGGTTGCTGACGCAGGCGTCGATGGTGTGGTGACCGCTGTTGTGGGGGCGCGGAGCGATCTCGTTGACCAGCACCCGGCCGTCGGCGGTGACAAACATTTCCACGGCGAGGGTGCCCACATAACCCAGGCCTTCGGCAACCGCTTCCCAGAGATCGAGCGCCTGGGCGGCGACCGCCGGCTCGACCGCCGCGGGAGCGAGGCTGATGTCAAGAATGTGGTGGGCGTGACGGTTTTCGACGACGCCATGCACGGCCATGCGGCCGTCGATGCCGCGGGCACCGACCACGGAGACCTCGCAGGTGAACGGCACCCACTGCTCGACGACGGCGTGATGACCCGCAAAGGCCTGCCAGGCCTCGGCGAGATCGGTGTCGGCCTCCACCTTGCGCTGGCCCTTGCCGTCGTAGCCGAAGGCGGCGGTTTTGATGACGCAGGGGCAGCCCAACTCACGCACGGCGGTCTGCAGGCCGGCGAGGTCCTCGACGATGCGGAATTCGGCGCAGGCGATGCCCTGGCTGCGCAGGAAGAGTTTTTCGCGCTCGCGATGCTGGGCGGTGTGGATGGCGAGTCGCGACGGCCGCAGCGGGCGCTGGGCCTCGACGGCCTGCAGGCAGGCGTCGGGGATGTTTTCGAACTCGGCAGTGACGACATCGACCGCGGCAAGGAAGTGCCCGAGCGCGGCGCTGTCGTCGTAGGCGGCATTGAACTCGAGGTCGGCAACCTGGCCGGCGGGGCAACCCTTCGGCTCATCGGTGAAGACAGCGACGCGGTAGCCGCTGCGGCGGGCTTCGAGCGCCAGCATGCGGCCGAGTTGGCCGCCGCCGAGGATGCCGATTGTGGAGGGCGGGAGGAAGGGCGGCATGGGATCAGGCGAGCGGCTTCTCCAATTCCTTCTGGCTTTCCAGCACCTTCTCGGTCTGGCGCTGGCGGAAGGCCTGCAGCTTGGCGGCGAGGTCCGGGTTGCTGTTGGCCAGCATGGCGATGGCGAAGAGGCCGGCATTGAGGGCGCCGGCATTGCCAATGGCAAAGGTGGCGACCGGGATGCCGCCGGGCATCTGGACGATGGAATAGAGGCTGTCGACCCCGCTCAGGGCCTTGCTCTGCACCGGCACGCCGAGCACGGGCAGGGTCGTCATGCTGGCGGTCATGCCCGGCAAGTGGGCGGCACCGCCGGCGCCGGCGATGATGCACTTCAGGCCGCGGCCGGCAGCGCTGGTGGCATAATCGTAGAGCAACTGCGGCGTGCGATGGGCACTGACCACCTTCTTTTCAAAGGGCACGCCGAAGTCTTCCAGCACGCGTGCCGCGTTCTCGAGCGTGGGCCAGTCGGAACTGGAGCCCATGATGATGCCGACCTGGGGAGGTGTCATGCGCGGAAATAGCGCGGAGAAATGTCGGCTGCAAGCCGCGCTTGCGTTTGCCAAGCGGTCGCGGCGCTCCAAAATGACCGGCCATGACCTTCCGCGAGAAACTCGAAACCCGCATCGCCACCGCCGGCACCCGTCTCTGCGTCGGTCTCGACGTCCGGGCCGACCAGGCCGACGAGGCCACCAAGCGCTGGATCCTTGATTTCATTGCCGAAACCGCGCCCCACGCGGCGGCCTTCAAGCCGAATTCCGCCTACTTTGAGGCGCTCGGCTGGCGCGGACTGCGCCTGCTCGAGGAGGTGCTGCGCGAAATTCCCTCGGACATCCCGATCGTGCTCGACGTCAAGCGCGGCGACATCGGCGAGACCCAGGGCTATTACGCCAAGGCGGCCTTCGACCAGCTCGGCGTCGATGCCGTGACGCTCAATCCCTACATGGGGCGCGACACCCTGGAGCCGTTTTTGCAGTACCGCGACAAGGGACTGTACCTGCTCGGCGTCACCTCCAACCCCGGCGCAGCCGACATCGAACTGCAGCGCACCGGCGACCGCCACGTCTACGAAATTGTCGCTGAAATGACCGCCACCAGCCCCCAGGCCGGCTTGGTCGTGGGACTGACCAACGCAGCCCCCGAAGTGCTGCAGCGCATTCCCGATGTGCCCTTGCTCATCCCCGGTCTCGGCGCCCAGGGGGGCGATCTCGCGGCTCTGCGCGGCAGCGGACGGCAGGCGCCCCTGCTGGTCAACGTCTCGCGCGGGCTGCTCTACCACGGCCAGGCCGGCCGCGGTTTCGCCGAAGTGGCAGGCGAATGGGCGGGCCGCATCGAGCAAGCCTTGGCCTGAGACAGGAAGCAGTGGACAGAAGCGCCCCCCTGAGGCATGGCTAAGTTGCCCTCACCCCCGTCTGATCATGCCTTCCCCCGCCCTCCGCCTGACGCTGCTTGCCGGCCTGAGCCTGGCCCTGAGCTCCTGTGCGAACTTGATGCAGTTCTCCTCCGCACCACGCGGCCAAACCCAGTACCTGGAGGCTTTTCCTGTCGCTTCCGTGCCGACTTCGGCACTCTACAATCAGGACCTCGACTCCTACTGGGATGGCGACGGCCTCAGTGGGGCGCCCAGCATCATCATCGATCTGAGCGATCAGAAAGCCTACTTTTACAAAGGTGAAGCCCTGGCTGGAGTGTCGGCGCTGTCGACCGGCGACGAAAGGCATCCCACAATCACCGGCAAATTTAAAATCATCCAGAAGAGCCAGTGGCACAAATCCAACCTCTACGGTGACTTCGTCGATGCCAATGGCAACGTTGTGGTTGCCAACATTGATGTGACCAAGGACAAGGCCCCGCCCGGCACCCGTTTCGAGGGTTCAAAGATGCACTATTTCATGCGCTTCCACGGCGGCTACGGCATGCACGAGGGTTTCCTGCCCGGTTACCCCGCCTCGCACGGCTGTGTACGCATGCCCGGCCACATGGCCGCCACCTTCTTCAAGAACGTCGACAACGGCACGCCGGTGACCGTTCGCCCCTGACCCCGGCATGACTGGCGAAGAACTGCCCCTGGAAACCGATGTTGATGAGGTGCGCGACCTGCGCCACTCGCCGAAACCGCCGCGGTTGATCGACTGCCGCGAGGACGACGAGTGGAAGCTCTGCCGCATCGAAGGGGCCGAGCTGGTGCCGCTGTCGCAGTTTGGCGAACTCGCCGGCCGCCGCTTCACCGATCCGGAGGAACACCTCATCATTTACTGCCATCACGGCATGCGCAGCCAGCGCGCCGCCCTCTGGCTGCGCCAGCAGGGTTTTGCACGCGCCCAGTCCATGCGCGGCGGCATCGACCTCTGGTCGGACCGCATCGATCCCTCCGTCCCCCGTTACTGACATGCCCCCCGCCCCACCCGACGCCGTTGGTTTCAAGGAGTGGGCCCTCGTCTGCGACCTGCTGACGAGCGGCCAGCAGAGCCTGATTTTGCGCAAGGGCGGCATTCATGAGGGCCGCGGCGGCTTTGAATGGAAGCACCGCGGCTTCTTCCTCTTCCCCACCTGGTTCCACACCCAGGCGGAGAAACTGCGTGGGGATTTCACGGCGACCGCCTTCCCGCCGGAGGAGGAGCGCACCCGCGTCGACATCGACGGCTATGCCGAGCTCGCCCAGGTCTGGAAAGTCACCGACTGGGCCCAGGTCGAGGCCATCGCCCCCCTGCATGCTTGGAATGAGGAGGTCGTGCGCGAGCGTTTCGTCTACGACGATGAAAGCTGCCTGCACATCGCCCTCGTCCGTGCCTGGCGCCTGCCCAAACGCTGGACCTTCCCCTACTCGAAAAGCTACGGCGGCTGCCGTTCCTGGGTGAACCTTCCCGAAGAGGGGCTGGCCCTGCTGGAACAGGCTGTGCCGGCCGTCGCCGACGACGCCTGGCAGGCCACGGCAACCCGCCTGTTCGAGGTGCTGGGCGAGCCGTCGGCGCGGGCCTAAAACGCCTGGGTGCGGCGCCTGGCCGCAACCTCTTGGAGTGAGCTTGTGAAATTTTTCACAAATTCGAGTTGCCGCCCTGCGTGCCTTCCTGATAATGGCGCAGCCCATGGCAAGCCTCCTCGCCAGCTTTGACTCCGTCCTGCTGATCACTTCGGTGGTCAAAATCATCTTTCTGACCTTTCTGGTCATCATGCCGATGGTCGCCTACTCCGTGTACGCGGAGCGGCGTTTTTCCGCGGTGATCCAGGATCGCGTCGGTCCGAACCGGGTCGGCATCCCGCTGACCCTGTTTGGCCTGAAAAAGGACATCCAGATCTTCGGCATCGGCGGTCTGGTGCAGCCGCTGGCCGACGGCCTGAAGTTCTTCCTCAAGGAGGACTTCACCCCGCGCACGGTCAACACCTTCTACTTCTGGCTGGCGCCCTGCCTGACCATCGTGCCAGCGCTGATGACCTGCGCCGTTTTGCCCTTCGGCAGCGAGCTCGACCTCTCCTTCCTCGGCCTGGCCCAGCCGGTCAAGGCAGTGATCGCCGACCTCAACGTCGGCCCACTCTTCGTCTTCGCCATCGCCTCCCTCGGCGTGTACGGCATCGTCATTGCCGGCTGGTCCTCGAACTCGAAGTACCCCTTCCTCGGCGGCGTGCGCTCCAGCGCCCAGATGATCTCCTACGAGATCTCGCTGGGCCTGTCGATCGTGCCCGTGCTGATGATCTTCGGCGAGCTGAACCTGTCGAAGATGTCGGCCTTCCAGGACGCCCACGGCTGGCTGCTGCTGCCGCTCTGGGGCGAGGGCCTGAGCCTGGAGCGCTGGGTACTGTTGGTGCCGATCGTCATCTCCTTCTGCATCTTTGTTGTGGCGATGTTTGCCGAAACGAACCGCCTGCCCTTCGACATGGCCGAGTGCGAAACCGAGCTCGTCGCCGGCTATCACACCGAGTACAGCTCGATGATCATCGGCTCGGGCATGGCCGTGACGATGTTCCTCGGCGGCTGGAGCATCCCGTTCGCGCCCCTGCTCGGCCTCGACTACAAGCCCGGCGACACCCCGCTCTGGCTCGGTCTGCTGCACATCGCGACCTTCTTTGCCAAGATCGTCGTCTTCATCCTCTTCTTCATCCTCATCCGCTGGTCGCTGCCGCGTTTCCGCTTCGACCAGCTCATGAAGCTCGGCTGGCTGTTCATGTTCGAGATTGCGCTGGCCAATGTCGTGCTCACCGCCCTGATCCTGATCGCCTTCAACCGCTGAGACAATCCCCATGGCCACCGTCACCGTTCAGCGTCCCAAACTCGCCTGGCACGAAAAACTCTTTCTCTCGACCCTGGTCAAGGGGTTGAAGATCACGCTCGGCCACGCCCTGCGCACCTTCCGCCAGATCGTCGGCGGCAAACCCAAGGTGACGATGGAATACCCCGAGCAGAAGTGGGACGAAAACCTGCCCGAGCACTACCGCGGCGCGCCAGCGCTGGTGACCGATGAGCACGGCCGCGAGCGCTGCGTCTCCTGCCAGCTCTGCGAGTTCATCTGTCCGCCCAAGGCCATCAAGATCACCCCCGGCGAAATCCCGTCCGACGATCCCTGGGCCAAGGTCGAGAAGCGGCCGAAGGAATTCGAGATCGACATGATCCGCTGCATCTACTGCGGCATGTGCGAGGAGGTCTGCCCGGAGCAGGCCATCTTCCTGCGCAAGGACTACGCCATCACCGGCGAGTCGCGCGCCGAGATGGTGCACGACAAGAAGCGCTTGTATGAGATCGGCGGCGTGCGCGTCGGCCTGGTCAACAAGTGGAACGAGCTGAAGTGACGCGTCCGCCCCCTCCCGACTTCCGATGCCCTCCCTCCTGTTTTACCTCTTCGCGCTGATCACGCTCGGCTTCGGCCTGCTGGTGGTCACCGCGCGCAACCCGGTGACCAGCGCCCTCAGCCTGGCGATGAGCTTCGTCGGCCTGGCCGCGCTTTTCCTCAGCCTCGACGCCTACTTCATCGGCATCATCCAGATCCTCGTCTACACCGGCGCGGTGATGGTGCTCTTCCTGTTCATCATCATGCTGCTCGACATCAAGGCCGAGCAGGGCAAGACCTTCAACCTCAAGGCGGTCATCGGCGGCATCGTGCTCGCCGCCATTCTCGCCGTGCAGGTCGCCGCCATCGCCACCGGTTACGGCCCGGGTCGCCAGGCGCTGAGCGAGGCGAAGCTCGACCTGCCGGCGGCCGCGGACTACAGCAAGCTGCCGACCATTGCCAACGACCTGCGCGCCGGCACCCTGCCCGACGCCAAGCTGGTCGGCCAAACCCTGTTCCAGCGCTACAGCTTCCACCTGCAGGTGATCGGCCTGCTGCTGCTCGTCGGCACGGTCGGCGTGGTCGTGCTCAGCAAACGCGAAAAGGAGACGAACTGACGTGATCACCCTCAACCATTACCTGATTGTCAGCGGCCTGCTGTTCTCGCTCGGGCTGGCGGGCGTCATCGCCCGTCGCAACATCCTCATCATCTACATGTGCCTGGAGATGATGCTCAGCGCCGCCAACCTGACCCTGGTGGCCTTCAGCCGCTTCCGCGTCACCGACGGCCTGCCAGACTACGCGGCGCAGTCGCTCGTCTTCTTCACCATTACCGTCGCCGCCGCCGAGGTCGCGGTCGGCCTTGCCATCATCGTGGCGCTCTACCGCGCGAAGCAGAGCGTCGAAACCGAGTCCGTCACCCAGCTGCAGGGCTAAACTTCGATCCCGTCCCATGCCCGCCCAGGAAACCTCCCTCGCCGCCTTCCCGACGCTGCTGCTGCTGCTGCCGTTCTTCTCGGCGCTCGTCCTGCTTCTCGGCCACCGCCTGCTCAAGGGCGCCGGCGTCTATCTGTCGCTGTTCTCCGCCGCCGCCTGCTTTGTGGTCAGCCTGCTCATGCTCGGCTCGACCAATCCGGCCGAGGCGGTGCCGCTGCTGCCCTTCCTTGAGGTTGGCAAGTTCCGCTTCGCCATCGACGCCCTGCTCGACCAGCAGTGCCGAGGCATGCTCTTCATTGTCACCTCGATCGGCCTGCTCGTGCACATCTTCTCGCTCGGTTACATGAAGGACGATCCGGGCAGGGTGCGCTTCTTCGGCTCGCTCTCCCTGTTCATGTTCTCGATGACCGGCATCGTGCTGGCCGGCAATCTGATCATGATGTTCATTTTCTGGGAGCTGGTCGGCGTCAGCTCCTACCTGCTCATCGGTCACTGGTTTGAAAAGCCCTCGGCCGCCGAGGCTTCGAAGAAGGCCTTCCTGACCAACCGCATTGGCGACTTCGGCTTCATGATCGGCATCCTCATGCTGTTCGCGGCCAACCATGGCAACGTCGGCTTCGCCGGTGCGGACGGCCTGCAGGCAGCACTGGCCGGCGGCACCCTGCAGCACGTTGCCCAAACCCAGGGCACCTACATGACGATCGCCGTGCTCTGCCTGTTCATGGGAGCGGTCGGCAAGTCGGCCCAGTTCCCCCTGCACGTCTGGCTGCCCGACGCCATGGAGGGCCCGACCCCGGTCTCCGCCCTCATCCATGCCGCGACCATGGTCGCCGCCGGCGTGTACATGCTGGTCCGCATTGCCTTCCTCATCGAGGCCGCCCCGGTGGCCGCCCAAACCATCGCCTGGATCGGGGGCATTACGGCGCTGATGGCCGCGCTCATGGCGACCCAGCAGAACGACATCAAGCGCGTACTGGCCTATTCGACCCTCTCGCAGCTCGGTTACATGGTTATGGCCGTCGGCCTGTTCGCCATGCAGCACGCCGGCGCCCATCAGGAGGCCGTACCCGGCCACCCGGCGATGTTCCACCTCTACACCCACGCCTTCTTCAAGGCCATGCTCTTCCTCGGCGCCGGCGCGGTCATCCACGCCTGCCATCATGAGCAGGACATGTGGAAGATGGGCGGCCTGATGAAGCACATGCCGGTGACCTTCGTCACTTTTGCCCTCGGCACCGCCTCGCTCATGGGCGTGCCCTTCGTCACCAGCGGCTTCTGGAGCAAGGAGGCCATCCTCGGTGTCGCCTTTGAGGTCAAGGGCGGCAGCCCGCTGTTCTGGATCGGCGTCGCCACCGCCATGCTGACCGCCTTCTACATGACCCGCCTCTTCGTGGTCGCCTTCCTCGGCAAGCCGCGCAGTGATTCCGCCCATCACGCCGTCGAGGCGCCAGTCGTCATGCTGCTGCCGCTGCTCGCCCTCGGCCTGCTCACGCTGGTGTCCGCGGTACCCGGCGTCACCCGCCTGCTTGAGGCGATGAAGCCGCATCATGCCGAGGAACACGCCACGGTCATGATCGCCTCGATCGCCGCCCTGGTCATCGGCGCCGGTGCCGCCTTCAAGCTCTATCGCGGCAAGGATCGCGACCCGGTGCGCATCCCGCTGTTTGCCAACAAGTTTTACTTCGACGAGATCTACGCCGTGCTGGTGCGCATGCTGCAGGACAGCCTGGCCTGGATCATCGCCGGCCTCGACCGCCTCATCGTCGACGGCCTGTTCTCCCGCCTTCCCGCCTTCGTTGCCCGCCGCGCCGGCGCAGCCGCGCGCGTGCTGCAGGGTGGCCATCTGCAGGCCTACACCTTCCTGCTCGGCCTCGGCGTTCTTCTGGTCATTTATGTGGTTGTGTTTGTCCTGCCCGCCCCGGGCCACTGACGTGCTATGAGCCTTCTCGAAATCGTCATCCTGCTCCCCCTGCTCGCCGCCGTCGCCGTCTGGCTGGGCGCTCCCGCCCGACTGGTCTCCGTCGGTTCGGCCCTGCTCAACCTGGCACTCATGCTCGGCGCGGCCGCCAAGTTCAAGGCCGCTGCCACCGCCGGGCTCGCCTTCACCAGCGCCCGCGTCGTGCTCGACAATCCGTCGATCAGCTTCGCCGTTGGCCTCGACGGCACCTCGCTCATCCTCGGCCTGCTCACCGCCCTGGTCACCCTCGCCGCCGTCTGGCAGATTGCCGATGACCGGCCGCCGATCTATCACACCGCTTCGCAGCTCATCGCCGCCGGCGCCTTCGGAGCCTTCCTGTGCACCGACCTGTTCTTCATCTACGCCTTTCATGAACTGGCGCTGATCCCGACCTTCCTCATGATTGCCCTGCACGGCCGGGCCGACGACGAAACG
>CANNUR010000085.1 GCA_947523045.1 uncultured Prosthecobacter sp. | reverse complement strand
CCCCTTCACCGACTGGGAATACCGCGAGCTCAACCTGCCCCTCGGCGGCCCCAACCTCGTGCAACTGCCCAACGGCCGCTGGCTCGCCGCCACCCGCGGCGCCGGCGAAAAAATGCGCCTCGGCCTGCTCGACATCGACCGCGCCCAGTTCACCCCCCTGCTCGACCTGCCCAGCGGCGGCGACTGCAGCTACGCCGGCCTCGTCGTCGAACCCGACCAAAACCGCGTCCTCGTCAGCTACTACTCCAGCCACGAAGCCAAATCCGCCATCTACCTCGCCACCCTGCGGCTCAATGCACTGGAGGGGATGCATCAGTAGCAGCTTGGATTCAACGTCTGTTAGAGCTCTTCTTCGAGTTCTCCACAAAAGTTGTTCATATCAGATATCAAGGAGCCACGCGCCCCCGCACAATATCGTCTTTGACGGCTGCAACCAAATGGTCGTGTGCCCACTCGCCGTGGTAATGGCGGAAATCGAAGTCGATAGCCATCTCGATCTGCGGACCTTCGGGTTTTGGAACCGTGTCCACCCCACCCAAGCCCCGCCGTCTGGCGACGGCGCCTACACGGGAACGCTCCCTTCTGAACCCCATCAACCCTCCTCCATCAACGGACGCTTCCCTTTCCGTGCTTTCCGTCTGTTCCGTAGGCCCACCTCTGGCGCCCCCCTTCACGACCCCGATAACGCGGGGCTTTGGGCGGCGTATTCCTGCCTGCCCCATGCGCTGCCTTCTGTCCGCCAGTCTCCTGCTCCTCCCGGCCCTGCTGCCGGCGGCGGATTATGCGCGCGACATCAAGCCGCTGCTGCAGGAGCGCTGCTACGCCTGCCACGGCGCGCTCAAGCAGAAGGCCGGCCTGCGCATGGACACGGTCGCCCTCATGCGCCAGGGCGGCGATGCGGGCGACCTGTTCGCCGATAACGGCGCGCTGCTGCTGGAGCGGGTCACGAGCCATGACCTCGACGAGCGCATGCCGCCCGAGGGCGAGGGCGCGGCGCTGACGCAGGAACAGATCGACCTGCTCAAGGCCTGGATCAGCGCCGGTGCGCCGGGGCCGGCCGATGAACAACCCGAGCCCGACCCGAACTCGCACTGGGCCTACCAGCGCCCCGAGGATCGCGGTGCTTCCATCGATGCGCTGCTCGATCAGAAACTCGCCGCGCGCGGCCTGAAAGCGCAACCGCCGGCCCCGCCGGAAACGTGGCTGCGGCGTGTTTTCCTCGATCTCACGGGGCTGCCGCCTTCCCCGCAGGCCATCCGCGAATTTCTGGCCACGCAAACGCCCGCGGCCTCTGCCGCCGGGTCCGACGCCACGGCGACCGCGCGCGCCCAGGTGGTCGACCGCCTGCTCGCCTCGCCCCAGTACGGCGAGCGCTGGGGTCGGCACTTCATGGATGTCTGGCGTTACTCGGACTGGTACGGACTCGGCAACCAGCTGCGCAACAGCCAGAAGCATCTGTGGCACTGGCGCGACTGGATTGTTGAATCGCTCAACACCGACAAGGGGTACGACACGATGATCCTGCAGATGCTCGCGGCCGATGAACTCGCGCCCGAGGACCGCGCCAACCTGCGCGCCACCGGCTTTCTCGCACGCAGCTACTACCTCTTCAACCGCACCACCTGGCTCGACGACACGCTGGAGCACACCAACCGCGCCTTTCTCGGCCTGACCATGCAGTGCGTGAAATGCCACGACCACAAGTACGACCCCATCGATCACGCCGAGTACTACCGGATGCGCGCGGTGTTTGAGCCGCTGCACGTGCGCCTCGATCCGCAGCCCGGGGTGACCGACCTCGAAAAGGACGGCCTGCCGCGCGTCTTCGACCTCCACCTCGACCGCCCGACCTGGCGCCATGTGCGCGGCGATGACAAGAACGAGGACAAGTCGCGCCCGCTCGAACCCGGCGTGCCCAAGGCACTGAAGGGCGCGACCTTCGCCGTGCAACCGGTGGCGCTGCCGCCGACCAGCACCCGCCCGCTGCTGCTGCCCTTTGTCCTGCAGGATCAACTGCGCGTCGCCGAAGCGGAAATCCAGGCCGCCAGGGAGCAGCTTGCCAAGCTGGAAGCGACGACGACTGCTAAGCCGGAACAGACAAAGGCAGCCCCGGTCGCTTTCGCTCCCCTGACCGACGACTTCCAAGCCGAGTCACCCGGACGTTACGACCGTCTCGCCGGCGACTGGCGTTGGAGCGCGGGCCGGCTGCGTCAGTTGGAGACGGGCATGAAGCGACGCCAGCTCGAGCTGCGCCAGCCGCACCCGCGCGACTTCACCGCCACCGCCCGCTTCACCATCACGGGTGGCGACAAGTGGAAATCGGTCGGTCTCGCCTTT
Organism: uncultured Prosthecobacter sp.; assembly: GCA_947523045.1. Lineage (GTDB taxonomy): Bacteria > Verrucomicrobiota > Verrucomicrobiia > Verrucomicrobiales > Verrucomicrobiaceae > Prosthecobacter. The sequence goes on along the minus strand of CANNUR010000085.1, from coordinate 8,522 downwards.
GACGGTGTCGGCAACGACGACACGCTCGTTTATGCCAGCGCCGTCGAGGGGGGCAGCAAGGTGCAGGTGTCGCTCAGCCGCGGCGGCAACACGAGTTATCCCGCCGGTGCCGCCAAGGCCCTGCCGATCCGCACCGGCCAGCCTTACGAGCTGGAGCTGCGCGTGCGTGGCGACCTGCTCAACGTCCGGCTCGACGGTCAACTCATCCTCAGCCACCGGCTCAGCGATCGCCCCGCCGAGGGTCGCCTACGCCTCGCCGCCTTCGATGCCGCCGCCGACTTCCATGCCCTGCACGTGGCTGCTCTCGCCCCCGAGGTGCCGATGCAGCCGGCCGGCCAGGCGCCGCAGCTCGCCACTGCCCATCCACGGCAGCTCGCCCGCCTCCGTCTGGCTCTCGCCGAGACCCGCCCCGTCTGGTTGCGCGCCGTGCATGCCGCCGAGAGCCGGCCGACCGACCAGGCACTCGCCCGCGCCGCAGCCAGCGCCGATGCGCGACGCCGGCTGGCCCAGGCCGAGGTCGACCTGTTTCAGGCCGAGCACAGCGGCGACCTTCAGGACGCCAAAAAGAAAGCGGCCGCGGAGAAGAAACTGAAGGAGGCACGCGCCGCCCTGGCGGAGGCACGCAAGAAGATCGCGGAGCCTGGCGACACCTACAGCCTGGTGCGCGCCAGTCTGAAGGCCCAGGAGGGTCCGGATGAGGCCGGCAACACCGAGGTGCAACGCTTCCCGGAAACCAGCAGTGGTCGTCGCCTGGCGCTGGCACGCTGGATCGCCGACGAGGCCAACCCGCTGACCGCGCGCGTGCTTGTCAACCATGTCTGGCTGCGCCACTTCGGCACGCCGCTGGTGGCCGATGTCAGCGACTTCGGTCGGCGCAGCCCGGCGCCGCTGCATCAGGATGTGCTCGACACCCTGGCCGTGCGTTTCATGAAGAACGGCTGGAGCCTGAAGTGGCTGCACCGCGAACTCGTGCTGAGCGCGACCTACGCCCGCCTGTCCTCGAACGCCGGTGCCGATGCCCAAACGCTGGCCGCCGATCCCGACAACCTGCACTTCTGGCGCATGAACGCCCGTCGCCTGGAAGCGCAGGCGGTGCGCGACAGCCTGCTGCAGGTCAGCGGCCGACTTGATCCCAGCCTCGGCGGTCCCACCCTCGATCCGGTCAAGCTGGAGACCACCGCCCGCCGCTCGCTCTACTTCAACCAGACCGCCAATGAGCAAAACCTCTTCCTCGGGGTCTTCGACAACGCCAGCGTGCTCGAGTGCTACCGGCGCGAGGAAAGCGTCGCTCCGCAGCAGGCCCTGGCCCTGGTGAACAGTCGCCTGTCGCACGACTGCGCCACCGCCCTGACCGAGCGCCTCAAGGGGCGCGACGACCGCGACTTCATCCGCGACGGTTTCCTCGCCGTGCTCGGTCGCAACGCCAGCGCCGAGGAGACCGCCGCCTGCCTAGCATCGCTCGCCCAACTCAGCCGCCCGCTGGTCCTGCAGGCCCTGTTCAATCACAACGACTTCGTCACCGTGCGCTGAAGCCGCTCAGGAGGGATCCTCATCCTCCTCCAGGTGGAAGGCATGCAGCAGCCGGTGCGCCACCGGTGCCAGCACGATGCCCATGACGCCGATGAAGACCAGGCCGCAGAACAGGGCGTAGGCGCTGGCAAAGAGCTTGCCGGCATCGCTGCGCATCTCGCTCACCGGCCCCATGCCACCGAGGATCATCGAGGCATTCTCCAACGCGTCCAGCCAGGACAAATCCTCGAAGTAGTGATAGCCCAGCACACCGATGCCGAGCGCCACAGCCACCACCAGCGTGGCAATGACACCATGGCGGAACAGTCGGCCGGCAAAGGCCCAACGGGAAGCAAGCGGACGACCCCTGGACTCGAACATGCGACAACGAAACACGCGGGCACTCGGGACGCAAGCGACGCGTCGACGCCGCCTTGCCCAAGCCCTCGTTCTGGCGAACGAGCCTACCTCCGCGTAGGCGCCCTCGCCAGAGGGCGGGGCTTGATCACCCACGATGCCGCCTCCTCCAAGCCCTCGTTCTGGCGAACGAGCCCACGGTCGCCCGGGATCTTCACGGCCGCTGAAGCATTGGCCTCGGCCGCCGCGTATTGTGACCGAGCCCGCTTCATGTTCCCCGACCTCCTCCAGCGCCGCCCCTTCCTCACCGGCCTGTCCGGCATCGCCCTGCAGGCGCTGCTGGCGCGTGACGCAGGCGCCGCGGGTGGCGGGCGACCGCCCGACGGCCTGCCCATGCATGCGCCGAAAGCGAAGCGGGTCATCTGGCTGTTCATGCGCGGCGGCGTTAGCCACATGGAGAGCTTTGACCCGAAACCAGCGCTCAACCGCTACGCCGGCAAATCGATCGGCGAAACGCCCTTCAAGGACGTTCAGGATCCGGAGAAGCTCAAGAAGGTGCGCGTCGTCGTCGTCAACGACGCCAACGGCCAGCAGCGCAATGTCATCTACCCGCTGCAGATCGGTTACCAGAAGTACGGCCAGTGCGGGGTCGAGATCAGCGACTGGTTTCCGCACATCGGCTCCTGCGCCGATGAAATTGCCTTCATCCGCAGCCTGTGGACGACCGATGACAATCACGGCGCTCAGGTGCAGTTCCACAGCGGTCGCCACATGCTCGAACCGCGCGCCCCCACCCTCGGCGCCTGGGTGAACTGGGGGCTGGGCAGCCTGACCGACAACCTGCCGTCCTTCGTCAGCATGGGCCCGCGCTTCTTCGACACGCGCGACGGCCATTACCTCGGCCCGGCCCACGACGCGGTGAAACTCAGCGTCGATCCGCAGAACCCGCTCGCCTTCGCCACCTCCGAGGGCGGCATCGCCCGCCCGCAGCAGGCCGCGCAGTTCGACCTCGTCCAGCGTCTCAACCGACTCGCCGCCGCCGAGCACCCCGGCGATGCCATGCTCGCCGCGCGCCTGCGCAGTTACACCCTCGCCTACCGGATGCAGACCGCCGTGCCGGAAACGCTCGACCTCGCCGACGAAAGCGAGGAGACGAAGCGGCTGTACGGTCTCGACCAGAAGGTCACCGAACCCTTTGCCCGCCAGTTGCTGGTCGCCCGCCGGCTCGCCGAACGCGGCGTGCGCTTCATCCAGATCCTCCACGGCGATGGCGCCGCCGGTGCCTGGGATTCCCACTCCGGGCTGAAAAAGAACCATTCCGCGCTGGCCGCGCAGGTCGACAAGCCGATCGCCGGCCTGCTCAAGGATCTCAAGCAGCGCGGCCTGCTCGACGACACCCTCTTGGTGTTCGGCACCGAGTTCGGCCGCACCCCCGGCTCGCAGGGCGCCGACGGCCGCGACCACCATCCCTTCGGCTTCAGCGTCTGGATGGCCGGCGGCGGCATCAAGGGCGGCACGATCCACGGCGCCACCGACGAACTTGGTTTCCACGCGGTGGAGCACCCGCACTACGTCACCGACATTCACGCCACGGTCCTGCACCAGCTCGGCCTGAACCCGCACCGGATGGAGGTGCCGGGTCGCAAGCGCCTGGAGCGCGACTTCGGCAAGGTGATCCGCGAGATCCTCGCCTGACAGACGGCTCAGCCCCGCGCCTGCCCGCCGCGCCAGAAGCTGCCCTTGGCGCGCGGCTCCAATTCCAGCTCCAACTGCACCTCGCCCTGGTTCGGGTCGTAGAGATCGCGACGGCGGACCAGGCGACCCGAGTCGGCATGGATGAGGTGACGCAGGTGATCGAGCAGGCGCGGCAGCTTGGCGTGTTTGGAACTGTTCATGGAAACACATGTTTAATAAACATTGAAACACTGTTCAAGTGAACTTTTTGAAAATTTGCGGTCGCCAGCTGCCTGCAATCCGGGTTTGACCTCGTCGCCGCCCCGCGGTGAATGCGCCATGTCCGCCTCGCCCCGCACCCGCCTGACCATTCCGGAGTACGCCATGGCCCTGGCCCACGTCGCCAGCCTGCGCTCCGAGGATCCCTACCGCAAGGTCGGCGCGGTGGCGATTGACTTCGACAACCGGGTCATCGGCACCGCCTACAACGGCCTGGCACCCGGCTACGACGCCGCCCAGGAGTTTTGGGCCGACCGCGATGAGCGCCGCAAGTACATGCTGCACGCCGAGGTCAACCTCTGCAGCTTGTTCACCCGCGGCAACGTGCGCCTGGTCGCCTGCACGACCAAGCCCTGCACGAGCTGCATGCAGATGCTCTGCGCCTACGGGGTGAAGGAGGTGTACTACCGCGACGACTATCCCGAGTCCGAGGCCGACGCCATTGCCCAGCGCTATGGCATCGCCCTCGTCAACCTGACCGACTATCCGCAGATCGTCTCCGGCCTGGACGTCGGCGCCTGAGGATCGCTTCAGCCGAGCGACTTGCCGACGACGGCCATCGTATCGCGCTGGCGCTGTTCGACGAAGGCCCGCGCCTTCGCCGCCTTGGCCTTGGCGGCCGCCGGATCCTTGGCGATGGCAAGCACGGCCGGCACGATGCCGGCAAGCTGCGCTTCCTGATCGAGATCGAACAGCCATTCGTCGAGGCCGATGTCGCGCCACATGAAACCCTTGCTGGTCTGCTCGGCCCAGCGACAGACAATCGCCGGGATGCCGTTGCCGATGCACATGATCGGGCTGTGCATCTCGTTGCCGAACAGGCCGGCGCTGCGCACGTAGGTGCTCAGGGCCTCGCCCGTCAACCAGTAGTCGGGACGCCAGACGACCTTCTTTTTCACGTCCTCCGGCAGCGGGTCATAGAGCAGTTCCTTGCCAACCGCCATCTGGGTGCGATCCTCGGGACAAACCAGCACCTTGAGGTCGGTCTGGCGCACGACCTCGATGATGGCCTGGCGCAGTTGCGCGTGGTCATGCTCCTTGAGTTCCTCGTTGCGCGCGTGCTTGACCGGATCCATCGCCGCCTTCTTTTCCGGAATCGTCCAATACGGCGTGTAGCGCAGGCGCGGGATGCAGCAGAGGAACTTGCCCTCCTCCAATCCGTGCTTCTCCAAAAAGGCCAGCGCCTTGGCATCCTCGCGCAGGTCGGTGGCAAAGGCGCCATCGGGACCGAACTCGAGAATCGGACAGGTGCAGCCCAGCTCGCGGGCGAGGCCGAGCGAAACGGAATCGCGGAAGAAGACAAAGCGCGCCTGGTTGAAGACGTCGAGCGTCTTCGCCACGGCCGCCTCGGGGGCGTCCTTGGTCGAGGTCGAACCGCGCGCGGCGAAGGTGATGCCGTAGATGCCGTAGGGTTTGCCGGTCGCTTCGCGCCAGCGCAGGACATCATTCTGCGCCACCAGCGAAGGCCCGGAACCGTGCAGCAGGAAGTCGCACTCGGTGAAGGCCGTTTCGATCTCGGCCTTCGACTTCAGCAGGCGCACCTTCGGAAACCGCGCCTGCAGCAGCGCATCGACGCCGTTGTCGATCTTGCTCGGCCACAGCCAGACCTCGACCTCGGGCAGGTGCTTTTCCAGCAGGGCGAGCACGCCCGGCGTGTGGGCGATGTCGCCGATGTTGACGGTCTGCCAGGACGAACGCAGCACCAGGCGCGGCGCGCGGCCCTCGCGGGCGGCGACGGACGACAGGCTGGCGGCGAGGGCGGAAGCGAGAAAATGACGACGGTTCATGGTGCCATTGACATCCCACAAACCCGCGCCCGATGCAACCCGGGTGTCACTTCGCCGGCGCCGCCTTTTTCTTCTGGTCGGCGAGCTGCTTCTCCAGGGTCTCGGCCTTCTTCTGCAACTGCTGCACCTCCTGCCAAAGCTTCTTCAACTCGGCCGGCGCCGGTTCCTCGCTCTGCAGGGCGCGCACCGAGGCGGACGCCGCTTCACGGACGGGATCGGCATAGGGACCGCCACCGGCAAGCATGGGTTCCAGCACGGCCAGCGCACGCGGGTCGCGCAGGGTGCCGAGCGACTTCGCCGCCGCCACCCGCAGCTCCTGCTTGGGATGCGTCAGGTGCTCGACGAGGAAGGCGCGCACCTCGCTGCGATCGGTCGCCTTGCGCGACAGAAAGGCGAGGGTGTCGAGCGCAGCGGCCTGATCGCGCGTGCGCCAGGCCAGCGGCTGCGCACGCAGATCGGCGAGCAGCAGCGGCACGGCACTGGCCTCGTCCTGGGCGCGCCAGGCGGCGGCCACCGCCGCCGCGAGTTGATGACCGAAGCTCGGTCGACGGAACAGCTCCTGCAGGGCCTTCGCCACGTCGGCCTCGCCGGGTCGGGCGCCCCAACTGCGCACGATGCTCGCGAGGATCTCCGGATTCTTTTCCACCTGCGCTTGCTGCCACAACGCCGCCTGCGCTTCCGGATGCGGCACCGCCGCCAGCGCCTCGACCACCGCCTTGCGCGCCCGCGCATCGTCCTGGCCCTGCAGCCCCGCGATCAGGGCGGCACGCGCCTCCGGCGTCGCCACCTTGGCCAGCACGGCGGCCGCCTCGGCGCGCACGCCATGAAAGCCGTCCTCGCGCAGGCGCTTCGCCAGTTTGGCGACACTGCCCGCATCCTTCTTGTCGCCGAGCGCGCGCACGGCCAGCAGGCGCCCGATGACGTCGGCCTGCAGCTGCCGGTCGAGCTGGTCGCCCGGCGGCGTGAACCGGATCGGCGCCAGCAGGGTGTAGTCGGGATCGACACGGACGAACTCGGGCGCCGACGGCAGGCTGACATAAAACGTTTCCTCCGCCTTGCCGACCTCCAGCGTCACCCGCCGCGGTGCGGCCTCGCCCTTGACCGTGAAGGCCACCGGCAGCGGCACCTGAAACAGCCGCACCTGCTCGTTCACCTTCTGGGTCTGTTTCACCGTCAGCTTCGCCAGCTTGGCGCCGCCATCCCAGGCATAGCTCACGTCAAGCTCGGGCCAGCCGCCGTGGTACAACCATTGATCGAAAAAGGCGTCGAGCGACAGCCCGCTGACCTCGGCCAGCGCGTCGTGCAGGTCGTCGGTGCCGACGATGCCGTTTTGATGGCGCTCGAGGTACAGGCGGATGCCCTTGCGGAAAAGCTCCGGTCCAAGCTGGCTGCGCAGCATGTGCAGGATCCAGGCGCCCTTGGGATAGACCCGGGTGTCGAACTGCTGCATCGGGTCGCCATAATCGCGCCAGACGGTCGGCCGGCTGTCCTTGGCGCGAAACACCTCCTCGGCCTCGCGCCAGAGAGCGAACTTCATCGCTTCCTCACCGCTTTTTTCGCCCTCGTAAAGCACGGTGTAGTAGCTGGCAAACCCCTCGTTCAACCACAGGTGCGACCAGTCGCGGCAGGTCACCAGGTTACCAAACCACTGGTGGGCGGTCTCATGGGCGTCGAGCCGGTGCAGGGTGCGCAGGGTCTCCGACGAGCGATCGAACAGCAGGCCGGCGGCATTGAAGGTGCAGCTCGTGTTTTCCATGCCACCGGCGAGGAAGTCGAGGCAGAACACCTGGTGGTACTTGTCCCAGGGAAAGGCCAGGCCGATCTCGCGCTCGTAAAAGCCGAGGATGGCGCGCGTGTCGGCAAAGGCCGCCTCGGCCGTGTCTTTGAGCGAGGGCGGCACCAGCAGGGCCAGCGGCAGATCGCCGGCCCGGTCTTCGAGCTTGTGGAAATAGCCCGCCGCCAGGGCAACCAGATAATTCACGTGCGGCTTGTCCTGACGCCAGTGCCAGCGCACCCGCCCGCCGACCGGTTCCTTGCCCAGCAAGACGCCGTTGGAAACGACTTCCATGCCCTCCGGCACCTCGCAGAGCACCTCGCTGCTGAAACGCTCGTTCGGGTAGTCGTAACAGGGAAACCAGAAGCGGTGCAGATCGGCCTCGCCCTGGGTCCACAATTGCGTGTCGCCCGGCGCATAGCCCATCTCGGGCATGCGAAAGTACAGCCCGCGCTCCGGCGCCACGGTCCAGGTCACGCGCACCTTCAACGCCACCCCCGGCGCGACCGGTTCGGCCAACTGCAGCACCAGCTTGTCGGCACCGGCCTGCCAGTCGGCCAGGGCTGCGCCCTCCAGCACGACCTCGCTGATGCGCAGATCGACCGCATCCAACTCGAACTTCGTCAGCGGCAGACCGACCGGGGTGAAATCCATCGCCATGCGACCCGCCACCGTGCGCGCAGCGAAATCGGGGGCCACCTCCAAACGCAGGTGCTGGATGTCGACCCGGCGATCGCGCGCATACTTGCGCCCCGCCAGCAACTGGGTCACCGGCGGCAGCTGGTGCTTGGCGCAGTGCTCGCAGTGGTACAGGCCCTCCGCGGCAGCGACCGAGGCCAGGGCGAAAAACAACAGGGATCGACGCAACATGGCCGCAGCATGCGCGGCCCGCCGGCCGACTGGCAAGCGCGAACTGCGGTCGCCCGCCGATTCCGGAGAAACGGCGGGCGCAGCGGCTCAGACCACGACGTTGACCAGCTTGCCGGGCACGACGATGACCTTCTTCACCGGCTTGCCTTCCATGAACTCCTGGACGCGGGCGCTGGCGAGGGCGATCGCCTCGATCTCCTCCTTGCTTGCCGCGACCGGCACACGCGCCTTGTCGCGCAGCTTGCCGTTGACCTGCAACACGAGCTCCACCT
>CANNUR010000084.1 GCA_947523045.1 uncultured Prosthecobacter sp. | reverse complement strand
TCGGACATTCTCGAAAAAGTGAAACGCGGAAGGATCAAACTCAATAATTTACAGTCTGCTTGACGGACTACACTAGGCAAATAACAAGAGGTCAGACAGCAGACCGATATCGCCATCCAACAAACCCTTTTCTTGGCTGATTTTGGAATCATAATCTCAACTCCGGCAGCCCACGCTTGCGCCTCTCTTCAATCACCCAATTCTTGTAGAATGCTGGATTGTCATAATTTTGATCCAAAGCTTCAAAAATACGTTTCCAGCCATCATTCCAATCATTCACTTCCCCAGCCAGTTCTCTATCAAGAAAGTTGGAATAGTTCGAGAGCATAAAATCGCGTGTTTTTGTCGTATCTAATATCTTGCCTCGCTTTTTATCATAATCGGTCGCCCCTTGATTGAGTATCCAAGATGGATTCAAGCTGCATGAGATCATCTGGCAGAGCAAAGCGACTGCGACTAAAGAAGAAGCGAATTTTTTCATAACGTCAGGGGGTAAAGCCCAAGCGTTGATCATCACCTCAAGGTGCCGCCGGCAGGGTCTGGCGGGCGAGGGTGGCGAGTTCGGGGTCGGTCAGGCGGCGGTTGAAGACGGCGATGCCGGCGATCCTGCCGCCGAAGCGGTTGTTGTTCTCGATCCCGGCGACGTGGTTGGCGCCGACGGTGAATTCGGCGCCGTCGGGTCCGCCGTCGAAGATGCCTTCGTCATAGGGAAAGGGGTTGGCGTTTTCACGGGCGTCGAGCCGGCCATCCAAGTAGGCCCGGATGTGCCGGCCGTCGTAGCTGATGGCGAGCATGTGCCAGCGGTCGAAATCGACCGGGGTCTGGCTGCTGGCGTAGCTGATGCAGACCTGATGCCCCGGGGTGGGGCCGCCGACCGAGGAGATGTGGCCATGGATGAGATCCTGGCAGGGCACGCGTGTCTGGGTGATGACGTCGGTGCGGGCGCGGGCATTGAGGAAGAGCATGTATTGGCGCTTCTTGTGGGTTTCATCCCAGACGCCGGCGATGGATTGCCAGTAGGTCTTGGCTTCGCGATGCACCCAGGCGATGAGGGTGACTTGGGCCTGCTTGCCGTGGATGTCCAGCGCCCCCAGGTTCTTGCGCGGCAGGCGCAGCCATTGCCCCGGCTTGAAATGCGCGCAGTGGCGACCAAAGAGTCCGCCTTCGGCCTGCTGCACCGGCGTGCCGCCATCGACCAGCGCGGCCGGCTGGGCGCCCTTGGCGGCGCGCGGGCTGCCGGTGGCTTCCTGGAAATCCCAGAAGCTGACCAACTGCGGAACCGCGAGAACCGCGGCGGTCGCGGGATGGGTGGCGGCATTGTCCTGGGCGCTGAGCATCGGAGCGATCAGCAGGCTGAGGGCGAAAAGGATCCGGGGCATGGGGCCGGAGCGGAGCGTGCGGGGTTCAAGGCGGGCTTGCATGGAGGCATTGTCCAAGGTCGGGTACGACCTGTCCAGCCGGAATGCGGTTCTCGGTTCTCGGTTCTCGGTTCTCGGTTCTCGGTTCTCGGTTCGGCCCTTGGGCGTTGGTCATTCCTTGTTCGATATTCAATCTTCCCTCTCCCGAATCACGGCCCCGACGCAGCGGGGCCCTACCATTTTGAGGCGCTGTCCTTGGGCGTTGATCCTTCCTTGTTGGATATTCGATATTCCCTCCTCCCAAAACCACGGCCCCGACGCAGCGGGGTCCTACCGGTTTGAGGCGCCGTTCTTGGGCGTTGATCATTCCTTGTTGGACATTCAATATTCCCTCCCCCGCATCACGGCCCCGACGCAGCGGGGCCCCTTTTGAGGCTCCAGAAAAGCCTTGGATTTCCGGCGGGACCGTGAAAGCCTGCGCGCTGCATGTCCTCCCCTTCTCCTGATGCGCGCGCCCGGATCGGTCTGCTGCTGGGTTCGCTGAGCCTGCTCAGTGCCTTTCTGCTCTTCCAGGTGCAGCCGGTGATCAGCAAGTTCATCCTGCCCTGGTTCGGCGGCAGTCCGGGGGTGTGGACGACCTGCATGGTGTTTTTCCAGGCGCTGCTCTTCGCCGGCTACGCCTATGCCCACCTGCTGACCCGGCTGGCGCCGCGCACGCAGATGATCGTCCACGGTCTGCTGCTGCTCGGTGCGGCGGCCTGCCTGCCGATCGCTCCCGACGCGTCCTGGAAGCCGTCCGGCGGCGAGGATCCCTCGGGCCGCATCCTGCTGCTGCTGCTGGGCACGGTCGGTCTGCCCTACTTTGTGCTCTCCAGCACCAGCCCGCTGGCCCAGGTCTGGTTCACCCGCGCGGTGCCCGGCGGCCTGCCCTGGCGACTCTACGCGCTGTCGAACATCGGGTCGCTGGCCGCGCTGCTGAGTTATCCCTTTCTCATCGAACCGCGGCTGGAGGTCATCACCCAGACCTGGATCTGGTCGGCCGCCTTTGTCCTGTTCGCCGCCCTGTCCTTCGTGCTGGCGCGGCGCAACGGCCGCATCCCCGATGCGGTCGCCGCGGAATCCGCCGATGCCGCCACGGACGCGGCCGCGGCCCCTGCCCCCGGTCCGCTGCGGCGCTGGGGTCGCCTGCTCTGGGAACAGCTCGGCCGTCGCCTGCTCTGGCTGCTGCTGCCGGCGGTGGCAAGCGTGCTGCTGCTGGCCGCGACCAACCATGTCTGCCAGGACGTGGCGGTGGTGCCCTTCATGTGGGTGGTGCCGCTCAGCCTGTACCTGCTGACCTTCATCCTCTGCTTTGAGCATGAGCGCTGGTACCTGCGGCCGGTCTGGGCCGGCCTGGCGCTGGCGGCTCTTGCGGCGGCGGCGGGTTACGATCACCTGCCCGACACGTGGACCTGGGCGCCGCTGCGCGACCACGGCTGGAACGAGGCGGTGAAGGCCTGGACCGTCAGCCTGCCGTTTGGCGACTGGCAGAATTACCGGGTGGAGCTGTTCGTCAGCTTCGGCGCGCTCTTCCTCGCCTGCATGGTCTGCCATGGCGAACTCGCCCGCCTCAAGCCCGAGCCGGCGCGGCTGACGGAGTTTTACCTGTTCATGTCCGCCGGCGGCGCGCTCGGCGGTCTGCTGGTCAGCCTGGCGGCGCCGCGCTACTTCGACACCTACCTCGAATGGCCGCTGGGTCTGCTCGTCGGACTCGGCATCGCCAGCCTGGCGCTCGCCGGTGCCTTCCTCGGCCTGCGCTGGAAGTGGCTGGGCGTGCCGCTGGCGCTGGCGATGCTCGCCGCCGGCGGCTGGAGCATCCACGAGCTGTCCGGCACCACCCTGCAGGTGGATCCACGCGTGGAGCGCGTGCGCAACTTTTACGGCGCGCTGTATGTCGACAAGGACTATGACAGCGGTTTGGAGAATGATTACGTCACCCTCGTGCACGGCGGTATTGTCCACGGCATGCAGAACCTCGGCGCGACCTTCCGCGAGGAACCGGTGACTTACTACGGTCATCACACCGGCATCGGCCGCGCGCTCGACAGCATCCGCACCAAGGACGGCGCACGCGTGGGCATTGTCGGTCTCGGCGCCGGCACGGCCGCCTGCTACGCGCGCGGCGGCCAGCACTGGCGCTTTTATGAGATCAACCCGGAGATCGTCCGGCTGGCGGAGAAGCACTTCACCTACCTGGCCGACGCCCGGGCGCGCGGCGCCGGGGTCAGTGTCCACATCGGCGACGCCCGCCTCACCCTCGAGCGCGAGCCGGACCAGAAGTTCGACGTGCTGCTGCTCGACGCCTTCAGCGGCGACGCCATCCCGATGCACCTGCTGACGCGCGAGGCCTTTGAGATCTACCACCGGCACCTCGCGCCCGACGGCATCCTCGTCGTGCATGTCACCAACACCTACCTGACGCTGGCGCCGGTGGTGCAGAAGCAGGCCGCGGCCCTGGGCTGGAAGTGGACGCGCGTGCTCACCGAGGCCGAGGGCGACCACGACAGCACCGATTACATCCTGCTGACGAACAACGCCCCCTTCCTCGCCGACACCCCGGCCGACTCGCCCGACGAACCCGAGCCGACCGATGTGCCGCTGTGGACCGATCGCTACCACAACCTCTTCCAGATCCTCATCAAAGAATAGCCGCCATGAAACCCCTGCTTGCCTGCCTGCTGCTGCCCCTCGCCCTCTCCGCCGCCGATGCCACCACGCCGCTGCCGCTCTGGCCGAACGGCGCCCCGGGCTCGGAGAAGCGCGCGGCTGAACCCGAGAAACTCGAGGGCGAAAACGTCAGCAACGTCCACAACCCGAGCCTGACGCCCTACCTGCCCGAGCCCGGCAAGGCCACGGGCACGGCGGTCATTCTCTGCCCCGGCGGCGGTCACCGCAAACTCTGCCTCGGTCACGAGGGCGGCGCCCTGGCCGAGTGGTTTCGCGAGCGCGGCATCGCCGCCTTTGTGCTGAAGTACCGGCTCGCCCGCGAACCGGACAGCACCTACACGATCCAGGACCATGCCATGGCCGACACGCGGCGCGCCCTGCGACTGGTGCGCAGCCGCGCCGGCGAGTGGCAGATCCGGCCCGACCGCATCGGCATTCTCGGTTTCTCCGCCGGCGGTGAACTCGCCGCCTTTGCCGCCATGGACAGCGACCCCGGCAAGCCGGATGCCGCCGATCCGATCGAACGCGCAGGCTGCCGACCGGATTTCCAAGCGCTCATCTACCCGGGCACTTCGCATTTGTTCGAGGCGCGCAAGGGCATGCCGCCGGTCTTCATCGCCTGCGGCTATGGCGACCGACCCGACATCGCCGAGGGCATGGCAGAGCTGTATCTGAAATACAAGGCCGCCGGCGTGAAGGCGGAGCTGCACATCTACAGCGAGGCTGGCCACGGCTTCGGCTATCGGCCGGGCAAGACCGGTGCCGCCGCCAAGTGGCCCGAGCGCTTCACGGAATGGCTCACCGACAGCGGCCTGCTGAAATAGTGGGTCCCGGCGCATCGTGTCATGGCCTGCCATGACCCTGCGCCTCTGCTGCCTTCTCCTGCTTGCCGGCTCCGCGCTGGCCGATGTCCGTCTGCCCGCGATTTTCTCCGATCACCTGGTCCTGCAGGCCGGGGTGAACGTGCCGGTCTGGGGCTGGGCCGATGCCGGTGAGGAGGTCACCCTGTCGCTCGCCGGCCAGCGCGTGACCACCCGCACAGGCACGGACGGCCGCTGGAAGACCAACTTCCCGCCGATGAAGGCGCAGGCGGAAGCGCTGACGCTGACGGTCGAGGGCAAGAACAAGCTCGTCGTGCAGGATGTGCTCGTCGGCGAAGTCTGGCTGGCCTCAGGGCAGTCGAACATGGCCTTTCCCTTCAAGCGCGGCGAATATCCGCAGGCCGAATCCACCGCCGCCAACCTGCCGCAGATTCGCATGTTCACCGTGCGCGGCCTGACCGCGCAAAAGCCGCAGGCCGACTGCCAGGGCGAGTGGGTGGTCGCCTCGCCTGCCAGCGTGCAGGACTTCTCCGCGGTCGCCTGGTTCTTCGGCCGCGACCTGCATCGCCGTCTCAGTGCCCCGGTCGGTCTCATCAACGCCTCCTGGGGTGGCACCGACATCGCCGCGTGGACGAGCGAACCCGTGCAGCGCGGGGTGCCGGCCCTGCAGACGCAGATCGAGGCGTGGAACCGCAAGGCAGAAACCTTTGACGAAGCCGCCGCCAAGGCTGCGCACGCCAAGCGCCTGGCCGCGTGGAAACCAAAGGCGGCTGAAGCGAAGGCAGCCGGCAAGCCCGTGTCGCGCGCGCCGCGTGCCGAACTGCATCCCGACCGCGATCCCAACCGGCCGGCCAACCTGTTCAACGGCATGATCGCCCCGCTGGTGCCCTACGCTTTGCGCGGCGTCATCTGGTACCAGGGCGAGCACAACTGTGGCAACGTCGAAAAGGCCAGCCTGTATGCGACCCAACTGCCGCTGCTGGTGAAGGACTGGCGTGCGCAGTGGGATCGCGAACTCGCCTTTGCCTGGGTGCAGTTGCCGAACTTCGAACAGACCGCACCGCGACCGCTGGTGCGCGAGGCCATGCTGAAGAGCCTGAGCCTGCCGAACACCGGCATGGCGGTGACGATCGATGTCGGTGAAGCCAACGACAACCATCCCAAGGACAAGAAAACCGTTGGCGAACGCCTGGCCCTGTGGGCAAAGGCGAAGGTGTATGGGATCGACCTGTCCTCCTGGTCCGGCCCCCTACCCGCTGGCCATGAGATCCGCGGCGGCGAGGTCGTGCTGAAGTTTGAGCACGCCCAGGGACTGGCCGCGCGCGACGGTGCTGCCTTGCGCGGTTTTGTCATCGCCGGGGCCGACCAGCAGTGGCTTCCCGCGCAGGCGCAAATCGACGGTGACCGCGTCATCGTCTCGCATCCGAAGATCACCGCACCGGCAGCGGTGCGCTATGCCTGGGCGGCCAACCCGGACGCCAACCTGGTCAACGGCGCCGGCCTGCCGGCCTCGCCCTTCCGCACCGACGACTGGCCGATCACCGCGCCCTGAACGCACGCAGGAGGAGCGGTTTCATGGGAAAAAAGATCAGTCGGCACGCTTGAGCACGCGGTACAGCACCTCGCCCTGGTCGTCGCGGAACTCGATCTCAAGTTTGGCGCGCCCCTGCGTGCCCGTGCTGGTGCGCACGTGCAGGAAACCTCCGGTGGGTTTGGGATAGAGGTAGGGCTGGCGAATGAGACCCTCGGGATCGGTGGTGTTTTTGCCACCGGGTTTTTCGCCGCGAATGGCGTTTTCGTCGTTGAGCGCCCCCACGGAAAACTCCTCGACACCGAGCGGGTGGAGGCTGTGATACTGCCAGTGGCGATCGCCACAGAAGGTCAGCACGTTGGCAATACCCTCGTCGCGCAGCCAGGCAAAGAAGGCATCGGCCTCATGACGGTAGCCGCGCAGGTTGGCGTGGTTGTCGTTCTTGCTGTTGCGGTCCGGACCAACCATGGGCGTCGGCGTGATGAGGATCTTCCACGGTGCATCGCTCGCCTTCAACGTGCGCTGCAGCCACTCGCGCTGCTCGCGGCCCCAAAGCGTCTTGTCGGGCCCGTCGGGCTGGGCGTTCGGTGAACGGTGGTCGCGGCCTTCGAGGAACCAGAGCTGGACATGCCGGTGGATGCGGTGCGTGCGATAGGAGAGCGAGTCGAGGTCGCCCGCCGGATGCACGGGCATCTGCTCGCGGAACAGGCCGATGCCGGTAACCGCGTCGGGCAGGCGCGCGCCGCCGAGGTCGGCGTCGTTGAAGCGGAAGTCGTGGTCGTCCTTCGACCAGAAGGCCGGGGTGACGGCAAAGAACTCCACCATTCGCGGGAAGCGAAATTGCTCATGCCACTTGCGGCGCAGTTCCAGCAGCGTCTTCGCCGCCGTCGCGGCGGGGTGATCGTAATAAACGATGTCGCCGGTGCCGATGAAGAAGTCGGGCTGCAGGGCCGCCATGGCGGCGAAGGCGGGGTAACCGAGGCGCTTGTCCTCCGCCGTGGCGGTAACCGGACCACCGCCATTGGCCCTGCCGCTCATGAACGAGTGGTAGTTCATGCAACTGCCCATAACAAAGTGCAGTGGCGCGTCGGATCCGGCACCGGGCAGGGTCTTGAAGCGGCCGCTGCGCAGTGGCTTCGCCGAAGCTTCGTCGGCACCGGCGAGCACGCGGTAATGATAAATCGTCGCCGGCTGCAGACCGGTCACATGGGCGCGGACAAGGAAATCACCCGCCGCCTCGGCCTTGATCCAGCCCGTGCGGTGTGCCCCGGCAAAGGCGGGATCGGTGCCGTATTCGAAGCAGGCGACACCGGCCGAGCCCGGCACATCGCCCGCGGCATCGAGGTCCGGCCCCGGCAGCGCGGTGAGGCGGGTCTGCAGCAGCACGGTCTGGGTTGTCACCTCGCCGGCGAATACCCCTTGGGCGGTGTGAATCTCGGCCCGGGCAAAAGCGGGCAGGGCGAGCAGCAGCAGGACGACGAGGCGGGCAGGCATCACCGGTCAACGTCGGCGAGCTTGCAACCTTGCGCCGGCGCATTCCGTCTTGCTCTCGCCGCGGCTTTTTGGCATGCATCGCCCATGCCCCTGCCTCCGCCCCCCGATCCCGCCGAACTGCCCGAGCTGGCGCGTGCCACGATGAAGGCGGCGAAGTTTCCCGTGCTCGCCACCGATGACGCCGGCCAGCCGCGCCAGCGCCCGGTCTCGCCGGTTCGTACCGACGGCTTCACGGTCTATGTCGCCAACCTGCGCCGCTACGGTAAGACCGCCGAGCTGGCGGCGAATCCGCGCGCCGAACTGTGTTATGTCGACGACGGCCACAACCAGGTGCGCATCACAGCGACCGCCGAGCTTGTGACCGATCCAGAGCTGCGCCGTGAGATCTGGGACGCCAATCCGCTGCTGCGCGCCTACCTGCGCGACATCGACAATCCGGAACTGATCCTGTACCGCTTTGTGCCGCAGCGTGTGCGCTACATGAAGGAGTGGGCGCTCGAGTACCACGAGGTGCCGCTCACTTGAGTTCGCGCAGGCGACCGCCGGTGCGGCGCACCAGTCGTTCCCAGGCGTCCTTGTCCTCATCGCGCATCTGGAAGCCGAGGAAGTGCACCGGCACCCTGGTCTGGCGCCCCTGCTGCAGTTCCTTCAGCTTGGCCTCGAGTTCCTCGTGCGGGATGCGCCGGTCCTTGGGGTAGGTCTGCCAGAAACCGCCGTCGGAGATCAGAAAGATCACATCCGGATTCAGGGCGAAGGCGGCGTCGAGCACGCAGACCAGACCGTTGGGTTCAGGGCTGATCACACCGCGACCGCCGCGCGGCATCTGGCCACTTTCGTTCCACTGCGTCTCCATCCACTCGCGGGCCTGGGCGCGCATGGCGGGCGTGACCGGCGCGAGCTCCTTCTGGAACGGCTTGTAGTTGCGCACGAACTGGATCAGGCCAAAGCGGGCGCCGGCCGGCAGGTTGTCGATCAGCTTCAGCGTCTCCTGCTTGATGCGGTCGAGCGGCATGCCACTGGCGGCAGCCTTGTTGACAACGCTGCCGGAGACGTCGAACAGCAGCACCAGGCGCCGTCCCTCGGCCTTGAGCCCGAGGAAACTGAAGGCCGCCGCCTTGCCGCTGCCGCCGAGGCCACCGAGTGCGCCGCCCAGACCGGTGCCGAGACCGGCGCTGCCGGTGAGGCTGGCGAGCTGGTCGCTGACCAGTTCCGAGGGATCCAGCGGCAGCATCTTCTGAGCATCGAAGCGCGGCAGTTCCGGCAGATCGATCAGGGCCGGGCGGGTGCTGACAATCTTGTCCATCAGGACCGGCTTTGGTGCCGCCGCCTCGTGCGCGGCCAGGCTGAGTCGGTGCTCGCGCGTTTCCGCGAGCGGAATCTTGAGGGTCTCACGCACCTCAAAGACCGCCTCGGGCTTGGCAAAGCGCCGTGCCACGACCCAGAGTCCAAACAGCGCCAGCCCGGCGAGGTGGGCCGCCAGGCTGATGAGCAGGATCGACACGACCACGCCGCGCCGGTTGCCGCGCGCAGGATCGACGACCGGCGCGGCCGGCGCCTCAACCGACGGCATCATGGCGCCCCCTCCTCCCCGCCGGGATCGTCGAAGGTGACTCCCTGGATGCCGGCGCGCGCGCAGGTGTTGAGCACGTCCACGAGACGCTGGTGCCGCGCCGCATCTTCGGGCGCCAGGGTGACCAGCATCTCGCTGCCGGCCAAGCGCGCGGCCTCGCGCAGGCGGAACAGGCTGCGATGCAGGCCGTCGAGCGCGGTGTCGCCCGCCTCCGCCGCGGGCGCCTCATTGAGCAGGATGGCTCCGTCGGCGCGGATCAAAATCGTGTGTTCATCGGGCACGTCGAGCGGCTCATCCTGGGCGGCCGCGCCGGGCAGACCGATGGGGATGTCGGCCTCGGGTTTGAGCGGCCGGGCGCTGACCATGAAGAAGACCAGCAGCAGGAAGACCATGTCGATCATCGGGCCCATTGGCACCTCGACTGCAGCGGCGGGCATGCGGCGACGGCGTTTCATGGCGGGCGGGTGCCGAAGATGACGCTGACCGCGCCGGCCTCGCCGGCCAGCTTCATGAACTCGCGGATGCGCTTGCCCGGGGTCTCCTTATCGGCGCGCAGGTAGATCTTCAACGGTGGACTGGCCCGAAAGCGGGCGCGCAGATGCTCGCGCATCTGTTCGTCGCTGAGCGGCCGGTCGCCGACATGCAGCACCCCCTTCGGATCGACATTGATGATGTCGCGGTTCGAAAGGTCCTCGGGCCGGACTGCGCTGGCGGCGAGTGGCAGGGCGATGTCCATCTTCTTCTGCTCCTTGCTCAGCTTCGAGGTGACCATGAAGAAGATGAGCAGCAGGAAGGTGAGGTCGATCATCGGGGTGATGTTGAACCCGACCTCCTCGGACTGCGAACGTCGCCGGCGCATGACAGCGCCATCCTCGCCAGGGGACGCCCTTCAATCAAGACATTCTTCTAGAAATATTCCTAATTTTGGGCCGGCGGCGGTTCAGCTTCGATTCGCAGCCAGCCCACCGCCTCCATGCCCGAGGCCAGTTCCCGCGCGCGGATCTCCCACATTCCCGGCGTCTCATTCGGCGCGAGGTCCAGCGGCAGGCTCAGCTTGCCGTTTTCGAGGGCATAAAAGCCATCACCCTCGACCGCACGACCGCCGGCGTCGCGGATGCGCACCTCGACCGGCACCACGCCGCTGAACGCTGCCTCGCCGGTCGTCGTCAGGTGCAGGCTCAACTCCGCGCGCTGACCGACGCGGGCTGAGGCGGGGGCCTCAAGGCGGAGTTGCAGCAGCGGCTTCGGAGAGATCAGATAGATCCGGCCGTCGCAGGGACCGAGTTCGACTTTCCAGCTCACCCCGCCCTCGGCCTCATGGCGCGGAATGACCTGGCGGGCGCGGGTGAGGTCGTAGACATGCACGCCGTCGCGACCCAGCCGCAGGGTGGCCGTGATCGTGCTCCAGCGATCGTCTGCCTTGCCTGTTTCGACCTCGCTCTGCATCCAGG
>CANNUR010000083.1 GCA_947523045.1 uncultured Prosthecobacter sp. | reverse complement strand
CACGTCACCTGCCACCGGCACCCTTCCGGCTCAGCCTGCGCGAACGCCTGCTGCGCCTCGGCCTGTGCTGGCTGCAACCGCTCGTCCGCGAAACCGCCCGCCTGCTCGGCATGCTCGACCTCGGCGCCGCCCCGGGTCGCGGCCCCTGCTGGGCGACGTCCGCAACGGAACCGCGGAAGTGGGCGCTGCCTCTCGGTGAATCGAGTTTTTGGAGCGAGAGCGGTCCCGCCCGGGAAGCCTTCCTGCGCGAGTTCGAGGCCTTCGTGCGCAGCCATCATGGGGCGGTGCGTGGCGACGACGGCTGGCAGGGCTTTGATCTCGAACTGCGCCCCGAGGCCGACCTCTCGCCCGCCATCGTCACGGTCGAGGAATACCACGGCGACAACCGCTGCCTGCTGCGCGTCCGCCGTCTGCTGCGCGTGCCCGTGTGGCTGGCACTCGGTCTCATCATCGCCCTGGCCCTGCTTCTCTGGCAATCCTTGACCGGCAGCGAACTCGCCCGCATCGGCCTCGCCGCCCTCGGCCTGAGCGCCGGCGCCATCGCCCTCATCACCCACGGCCTGTTGCTCGCCGCGACCCAACGCGCCGCCCTGCGGAGCACAGAGCACGGGGCACGGAGCTAAGAGCACTCTCTGCTCCCCGCCGCCCATGTGCATTCCCGATAGTGCACCGTGCGAAAACGGTCTTCCCAGCGGCCGTTCGTTTATCCTACGATTCGCCCAACCATGAAACGCCTTGTCCTCGCCTTCACCGCTCTCTGCGCCCTGCTGTCCGCCTCGGCGGCGGAGCCGCTGCGTGTCTTCATCCGCGCCGGCGCCAAATCGCACGGCCCGGGCGCGCATGATTTCCCGCAGTTCCTCAAGGACTGGGTGCCGCTGCTCAATGCCCGCGGCGCTAAAGCCGAGGGCGCGCTGGAGTTCCCGACCAAGGAACAGCTCGACCGCACCGACGTCCTCATCCTGCACGCCCAGGAGGCCGGCAACATCCAGATCGGCGAGCAGCGCAAGAACCTGATGGCCTTCCTCCAGCGCGGCGGCGGCCTGGTCGTCATCCACGCAGCCTCGGTGTCGCGCGATCACGACTGGTTCAAGACCGTCATCGGCGGCTCCTGGAAGTTCGGTCAGACGAAGTGGCTGGAGGCACCACTCAGCCTGTACTTCACCGACCGCGACAACCCGATCACCAAGGACATTTCCAACTTTGATCTCGACGACGAGATCTACTACGACATGGAGGTGCTGCCCGAGGTGAAGGTGCTGGCCGCCGCCTACACGCCCAAGGCGATCGACACCGGTGGCAAGGGCAACAAGGAGGCCCAGCAGCGCGCGGCGGAGGCGGTCGCCAAAAAGAAGGGCGTCAACATCTACGACATCCAGCCGCAGGTGTGGACCTACGAGAAGGACAACTACCGCGCCTTCACCTGCATTCCCGGCCACTGGCACAAAAACTTTTCCCACAACGGCGTGCGCAGCCTGATCCTGCGCGGCATCGCCTGGGCCGGCAAACGCGACAACGTCGACGAACTGTGCAAGCCCGAGGAACTCGGCGACGCCCTGCGCTACGTCGAGGGCGGCGCGCCTCGCCCGCAGGACCTGCCGAAGCAGCTCGAGGTGCACCCCGAGTTCGAACTCTCGCTGGTCGCCTCCGAGCCGCTCATCAACAACCCGATGAACCTCGACTGGGATGAGAAGGGCCGGCTGTGGGTGGTGGAAACCCCCGAGTACCCGAACGGCCTGCGCCAGGCCAACGTCGCCGCCTGGCAGGATTCCGGCTCGCTCAAGCCGGGCCAATACGACCGCGAACCGGAGGACCGCATCAGCATTCTCGAAGACACCGATGGCGACGGCGTCATGGACAAAAAGACCGTCTTCGCCGACAAGATCGAGCTGGCCACCAGCAGCGTGTTTTACCAGAACGGCGTCATCGTCTGCGCCGCGCCGGACATCTGGTTCTTTGAGGACACCAACGGCGACGACAAGGCCGACAAGCGCAGCAAACTTTACTCCAACCTCGGCAACCGCGACACCCACGCCGTCATCAACAATATGCGCTGGGGTCGCGATGGCTGGATCTATGCCACGCACGGCTATTCGAGCACCGACGACGTGAAATCCGGCGACGGCAGCAAGGGCTTCGGTCCCATCGGAGCCGGTGTCGTGCGCTTCAAACCGGATGGCAGCGCTTTCGAGCAGTATGCCAGCCGCGGCGGCAACACCTGGGGTCTCGACATCACCACCCGGGGCGAGGTGTTTTACACCCAACCCACCAGCGGCAACCACTTCATCCACGTCGTGCTGCCCGAATACGTGCTCGCCAAGGGCAAGCTGCCGGGCGTCATGGGCACGAACGGCCTGCTGCCCAAGGAACCCACCTTCCCCGCCATGCACTGGGAACAGCAGGCCTACGTGCAGATCGATCAGGTCGGCAGCTACACCGCCGCCGCCGGTTGCGCCATCTATGAGGGCGGCGCCTGGCCGGAGAAATGGAACCACGGCTACTTCACCACCGAGCCGACGCTGAACATCGTCAGCCACTTCCAGGTCGAGCCCGATGGCGTCACCTACAAGGCCAAGCGCGAGCCCGGTCGCGAGCAGACCGAGTTCATCCGCAGCAAGAACCTCTGGTTCCGTCCCATCGAGGTCCGCGTCGGCCCGGATGGCGCGCTGTACGTGGTCGACTTCTGCAACCAGGCCGTCATTCACAACGACACCCGCGGCCCGACCCACGGCCCCGCCAACGCCGCCGTCCGCCCCGACCGCGACCACTACTACGGCCGCATCTGGAAGGTGCAGCACAAGCAGGCGAAGCCGGCCCCGGCGACCGCCTACCGCCACCGGCCGGAGTCTCAGGGCGCGCAGGGCAGCGCCGCCCTGCGGGCTTACGAGGCGGCCAAACAGGCGGCGAATCCTGACAAACTTCTGCAGGACTACGCCGCCGCCCAGGATGACTGGACACGCAGCGCCCTGATCGCCGCCGCGGCCGACCAGCCGACGGATGTCATCGCCGCTGCGCTGGCTTCTTCGTCGCCCGAGAGTCTCTCCAACTTCGTTAGCGCCCTCCTCCCTGCCGCGCTGCCCGCGAATGCCGAAAAACTCATCGCCGCCTGCGCCAGCGCTGAAGCAAAGGCGGACCCGGTGAAGAACGCCATCCTGCTCGGCATCGCCGCCGGCGTCAGCGAGGCGCCTGCCATGTCGCCGGCGCTCACCGAGGCCCTGAAAAAACTGCTCGACCAACCCGCGCTCGCCGCCGCCACGCTGCCGCTGGTGACCCAGTGGGACAAAGCCGGCGCGCTCGCCGGCGAGGTCAAGGCCCAGCTCGACCAACTCACCGCAACCCTCGCCAACGCCACCGCACCGGTGGCAGCGCGGGTGAATGCCGGCATGGCACTGGCCAGCCTCGGATCGGAAGACGCGACCGCCAAAGTGGTGGCGGCTTTGGCCGCAGCCGAGGACTCGGAAGCCCTGCAATCCGGCCTGGTGTCGGCCCTGGAGCAAAACGGTCACGCCCAGAAACTCGTCAGCGCCCTGGTCCGGCTGAAGCCGAAGCCACTTTCGTTGGCGTTTGAAGCCATCCTCCAGCGCCCCGAAGCCACACGCGCCCTGCTCGACGCCGTCCGCGATGGCAGCCTGCCGCGCACGGCCTTCGCCCCCGGCGACATCGCCCGCCTGCGCAACCATCCGAACAAGCCGCTGGCCCAGCGCGCCGCCAACCTGTTCAAGGCCGACACCTCCGCCAAGGAGGCCATCCTCGCCAAACTGACACCCGAGGTGGAAAAACCCGGCAACGCCGCCAACGGCAAGCTCCTGTTCAGCGCCGCCTGCGCGGTCTGCCACAAGCTTGGCGACCTCGGTGTCGCGGTCGGCCCGCCGCTCGACGGCATGGGCGCGCACGGCCCGGCCGAGCTGCTCATCCACATCGTCGACCCGAACCGCGAGGTCGACCCGAGCTTCTGGGCCTTCAACATCAGCACCAAGAAGGGTGAACTGCTGCAGGGCGTCATCACCAGCGAGAACAGCGCCACCGTCACCCTCGCCACCCAGGCCGGCTTGCGCGAGATCGCCAAGACCGACATCGACAAGCGCGAGAACACGGGTCGCAGCCTCATGCCCGCGGGCCTGGACGCCCTCGGCGCCGAGGCGCTGCGCGACATCCTCACCTTCATGACCGGCGAGGCCTCGAAGCAGTTCCGCATCGTCTCGCTCGCCGAGGCCGCCACCGCCGACAGCCGCGACGGCGTCTTTGCCGGTCCGGCGCCGAACCAGGGCCGGGTGAAACTGGCGAAGTTTGGCGACTTCAAGATCGAAGGCGTGCCCTTCTTCATCGCCTCGCCGGAAAAGGCCGCCGCCGGCAACTTCATCGTGCTCAAGGGCGGACCCGCGCCCGACAACCACTCGCAGACTTTCCCGGCCCGCGTCGAGCTGCCGCTCAACGTCGCCGCGAAGAAGCTCCACCTGCTCAGCGGCATCTCCGGCTGGGGCTGGCCGGCCGTGCGCGACGAGGCGCCGGCGCTCAAGGCCACGGTCGTTTATGCCAGCGGCGAGCAGCAGGTCTTCACCTTCGTCAACGGCCTGCACTTCTCCGACTACGTCCGCCCGATCGAGGTGCCGGGCTCGAAGTACATCGAAGGCATCACCGAAGGCCAGCAGATGCGCCTGCTGACCCTGGAACTGACCCAGGCCGGTCCCGCGAAAACGCTCATCCTCGAAAGCCCCGCCGGCAACAAGACCGCCCCGGTCATTGCCGCCGTCACCGCCGACATTGAGGGCCGCGGTCCGGCCGCGCTCAACGCCGACGCCGGCCAGCGTCCGCCGCCGCCGGCGAAGGCCGGTCCCAAGGGCAAGGGCAAAAAGGCCGAGCCGACCGTGCGCGCCGAGGATGCGCCGAAAACCGGAGGCCAGGGCGACGGCCCGCTGCTGCCGGCCAAGGCGGTGCAGTGGCAGGACGGCAAGACCCGGGTGCTGGTCATCGGCGGTGGTTCCTCGCACAAGTTCGCCGAGTTCTTCGGCACGACCGATGTCGCCACGCTGACCGCCGCCGGCTTCAGCGTCCACTACACCGAGGACCGCGACCAGGCCGCGGCCGAGCTGGCGAACGCCGACGTCGCGGTCATCAGCGTCAACCGCAAGTTCTTCGACACCGCCGCCTACCGCCGCGCACTGATGGCCTTTGCCACCGCCGGCAAGGGCATCGTCATGCTGCACCCAGGAACTTGGTACGGCTACGCCAACTGGCCGGAACTCAACGCCCAGATCGTCGGCGGCGGCGCTCGCGGCCACGACAAGATCCACCCCTTCGATGTGCTCAAGGTCAAGGACCATCCGGTGATGGCCGGTGTGCCGGACAAATTCAGCGTCGAGGACGAGCTCTATTACATCAACGCCGAACCCGACAAGATCCCGGCGGGCACGGCGGCGATCGAGGTGCTGGCGGAAACCAGCCCGAGCGACAAGTTCCAGAAGTCGCATCCGAACGTCTGGATCACCCGGCATCCGCGCGCGCGCATCGTCGGCCTGGCCCTCGGCCACGACGAACGCACCCACGACCATCCGGCCTTCCGGACCCTGCTGGTCAATGCCGTCAAGTGGAGCTCGGGCAAGTGAACCTGAGTGAGGCTGCCCCCGGTCCTACGGGGGCATGAGGGCGTGCTCCTCCCATGCCGGTGCCCTGGGTGAGGGCACCCGGGCTCCGGCTTACTTGAACAGTTTGTTCGCCGCCTTCAGGTGGTCGGCGTATTCCTCGCTGCGCAGTTCGACGCGCTCGCGGATCGTGCGCTCGCCAATGCCATCGTGGCGGGTGGCGACCAGGGCCTTGAGCAGGTCAATCGTCGCGCGCACGTCGCTGACCCGGACATGTTCCGGGGCGATGCCGCCCTCGGCATCGAGGTTGTGGTAGTTGGCGAGCGGCACCGAGACACCGCAGCTGCGGTGGCCGGCGGCCTGCAGGGCACTGGCTTCACAGGCACCGGCGTCGAGCAGGCAACGCTGGACGCGGATGCCCTGCTCCTTGGCGGTGGTCATCAGCACGGCGCAGCCCTCGCTGTCGAAGATCGACAGGCGGTCGCCGACACGAACGATGGGGCCGCCGCCCATGACCGCGCCGTTGACTGGGCGGCTGGTTTCGATGGAGAGGAAGACGTCATCCTTCCCGAACGGCCATTTTTGGGCGAGGTGCCAGGCGCCGAGGAAACCGACCTCCTCCGCGCGGGTGAAGGTGGCGTGAAAGGTGGTGCTGATGCCGAGCGTGCCCAGTTCCCAGAGGGTGGCGACGAGGATGGCGCAACCGATCAGGTCGTCGCAGGCGGTGGCCTCAATGCGGGTGGAGGTGATCTTGACGGGGAACTTCCAGGTGGCGATGGCGCCCTGAGCCTTGCCACGCAGGCCACGGCGGATGCCCTCCTCGACCTGGGGTTTGGCGACGCCGCCGAGAAATTCGAATTCGCTCTTTTTGCCGCCAGGCACGCGCACAAAGGCCGGGTGATCCATGTGGGCGCCGAGCACCCAGGTGGGACGGCTCTTGCTCTTGCCGTTCTTGTAGGTGGCGATCAGGTTGCCGAATTTGTCGCGCTTCAGCCGGACGTGCGGGCAATCCTTGAGCAGGGCCTCGATCTCCGCCCGGACATGATATTCATGGAAGGGAGCCGTTGGCTTGCTCAGAATTCGCTTGAGAATGGTCGTCAGGTTGGGCACTGCCATGCGGGCACGTTAGCGGCCTTTTCCCATCCGACAATGCCAAGGTGAAGAAGCTCCGATATTTCTGCGAGACCGCTCTAGTGGCCGCGGCCGCCTGGCTGCTGCCCCGGCTGCCACGCGCCGTCATCCTGGGCCTGGCCCGCACCATCGGTTCGGCAGCCTACCTCCTCGACCGACGCGGCCGCAGCACCGCCCTGGAAAACCTGCGGGTCGCCCTCGGGGTCGACGGCCCCCGCGCCGCAACCCTGGCGCGCGGTTCTTACCAGAATTTTGCGCGCACCTTCCTCGACCTGTTCTGGTCGGCGCGCCTAACCCGCGACAACTGGCCGCAGTTCGTCACCATCCACCACGGTGCCGAGGCCGCCGAAGCGCGCGCCCGCGAGGTCGGGGCGCTGTGGGTGACCCCGCACTTTGGCAACTTCGAACTCGCCAGCCTGTTCTGGGGCTTTCGCGATTTCCAGTTCACGGTGGTCGCCCAGGACTTCAAGAACCCGGCCCTGACCGGCCTGTTCAAGCGCCTGCGCGAGCACTCCGGCCACACGGTCATCTCCCAGCAGGGGGCCATGCTGCGGCTGATGAAAACCCTCAAGCGCCGCGGCCATGCCGCCCTGCTGACCGACCTGACCGTCGACCCCGGACGCACGGCGGCGGCGATCGAATGCTTTGGCCTGAAGACCTGTGTCACCACCCTGCACGTCCAGCTGGCGCGCCGGCTCGGCCTGGCCATCATCCCCGGCGTCTGCCTGCCCATGCCGGACGGTCGCTACGAGGTGCACATCTTTGAGGCCATCGAGCCGCAGGCGGAGCAGAGCGACCGCGAGGTGGCGCAGCGGGTCTGGGACCATTTCGAGCGGGCCATCCGCGAGCATCCGCAGGCCTGGCTGTGGATGTACAAGCACTGGCGCTACCAGCCGGCGCTTGGCCGAGACCCGGCCTACCCCGCCTACGCCAGGGTTTCCGGCGCCTTCCTCGACCTGCTGAAGGCCCGGGCCTGATGACCCGTGGCGACGCGCAGCCGCCGACGCAGCGGGGTGCGGGCGGCCAACATCCGGTTTGCACGGGGGCGCTTTCTGGCTAGGGAGAAGCTTCCATCGCAATGACCCGTTCCTTCGAAATCCTCGGCCGCTTCGACCACGAGAGCGACTGCCAGAAACTGCTCTACGCGCCGCTGTCGCAGCGCCTCACCTACCGTGAAACCACGCTGTATCAGGTCGAGTTTGAGGGCGATGAAAAAGCCCTGGAAGCCTTTGTGCGCGAGGTGCTGCTCGATCCGATCAGCCAGGAACTGCGCGACGGCACCGAGTCGGCCTTCCCGAAGGCGGCCTTCGTGCTCGAATACGGCATGAAGGGCGGCGCCCTCGACCTCGAGAAGGAAACCATCCTCGGTTACTACCGTGCCCTGCCCGAGCCCGGCTTCCAGCTGCGCCGACTGGCGCTGCGCAAGCGCGTCTATGTCTTTGGCGAGGCCGCCGAGCCGGCGCCCTTCGTCCGCGACATCTGCAACCCGGCCATCCACACCTGGGACGTCCGCAAGGCCGCCTGAGGTCGTCCGCCGCTTTGCGCATCCACGGTTGCGGGACGCGGCGTTGCTTTTATCCTCCCCTCCCCCACGCGCGGCCCGTCCGCCGTTTCCCCCCATGAGCACCCACGTCAAACTCTACATTCCCGGTCCCGTCGAAGTTTCGCCCGCCACCTACGAGGCCATGTGCCAGCCGATGATCGGCCACCGCGGCAAGGGCTTCCAGGACCTCTATGCGGAGATCCAGCCGATGCTGCGCGAGCTGTTCGGCACGAAGCAGCAGGTCTTCCTCAGCACCTCCTCCGCCTGGGGCGTCATGGAGGGCAGCATCCGCAACCTGGTGAAGAAGAAGGTGCTCAACTGCTGCAACGGCGCCTTTTCCGACAAGTGGCTCGACGTCTCCCGCCGCTGCGGCAAGCAGGCCGAGGCCTACCAGGTCGAGTGGGGTCAGCCCATCCTGGCGGAAGAGATCGACAAGCGTCTCGCCACCGGCGAGTTCGACGCCGTCACCTTCATCCACAACGAGACCTCGACCGGCGTACTCAGCCCGATCGCCGAGATCGCCGCGCTGAAGAAGAAGTATCCGGACGTCATGTTCATCACCGACTCCGTTTCCGGCTTCACCACCGTGCCGGTGAACTTCGATGAGCTCGGCCTCGACGTCCTGCTCACCGGCAGCCAGAAGGCCTTCGCCCTGCCGCCCGGTCTCGCCCTGTTCACCGCCTCCGAGGCGGCGATGGCCCGTGCGTCCACCGTCGAGGATCGCGGCTACTACTTCGACTTCCTCGAATTCAAAGCCAACGGCGAAAAGAACATGACGCCGAGCACGCCCTGCATCAGCCTGATCTACGGCCTGCGCCACCAGCTCCAGCAGATGTTCGCCGAAGGCCTCGACAACCGCTACGCCCGTCACGCCCGCCTCAACGGCCTGGTGCACGACTGGGTGCGCCGCAACGGCTTTGAGTTCTTCGCCCCCGAGGGCTACCGCTCCAAGTCGCTCACCTGCGTGGCGAACAACAAGAGCATCGACGTCGCGGCCTTCATTGCCCTGCTCAAGAAGAACCACAGCCTGATCATCGACGGCGGCTACGGCAAGCTCAAGGGCAAGACCTTCCGCATCTCCAACATGGGCGACGAAACCGATGCCAGCATCAGCGCGGTCATCGCCGCCTTGGACGACAGCCTCGCCAAGCTGTGAGGCTCCGGCCCCTCCGCCGCCAACCATGTCCTTCCGCCCCCCAGGCCAGTGTCCCGTGTGCGGCGAGTGGGTCCCGCGCGGCGCACTCGCCTGCGACGGCTGCGGGGCCTGCGGCAAATCCGGCTGGAAGGAGGATCCTGCCGACGGTCTCGACCTGCCCGATGAGGACTTCGATTATGAGGACTTCGTCGCCCGCGAATTCGGCCAGGACAACCCGCGACAGACACGCCCCTCGCGGGAACAGCTCTGGCGCTGGGTGGGTCTCGCAACTTTCCTCGCCCTCGTCCTGGGTTACCTGCTGTCCGCCCTGCGTTGAGCTGTCATGAGCGCCGAACCCATCGCCCTCATCGCCGGCAACGGCCTCTATCCGGAGACCTTCGCCGCCGCCGCCCGCCGCGCCGGCGTGACACGCCTGGTCGCCGCCGCCTTCCTCGATGAGACCAAGCCCGAGCTCGCCGGCCAGGTCGATGCCATCGAATGGTTCCGCGTCGGCCAACTCGGCAAAATGATCGCCTTCTTCAAGCGCGAGGGCATCCGGCGCGCGGTCATGGTCGGCCAGATCGCCCCGAAAAACCTGTTCGACCTGCGCCCCGACCTGCGCACCCTGCTGCTGCTCGCCCGCCTGCCAAGACGCAACGCCGAAAGCCTGTTCGGCGGCATCGCCGATGAACTTGCCAAGGATGGCATCGAACTGCTGCCGGCCACTACCTACCTCGAGGACCTCATGCCCGCGGAGGGTCACGTGGCGGGACCGGCGATCAAGAAACGCCGCTGGGAGGATGCCCGCTACGGCCGCGAAATCGCCAAGGAAAGCAGCCGGCTCGACATCGGCCAAACCGTCGTCGTCAAAAACGGCACCGTGCTCGCGGTTGAGGCCTTTGAGGGCACCAACGAGGCGATCAAACGCGGCGGCGCCCTCGGTCGCGGCGGCGCCACCATGGTCAAGGTCTCCAAACCCGGACAGGACATGCGCTTCGATGTGCCGGTGGTCGGCCCGGACACGATCCGTGTCGCTGCCGAAGCCGGTGTCGATGTCATCGCCGTCGAGGCCGGCAAGACCCTGCTGCTCGGCCTCGCCGAACTGCAGGCCGAATGCCAGACGCGCCGCGTCAGCCTGGTCGCCCTCTGACCTGCCGAGGCAGGGTCATCCCCGGCCTCAGGGGCAACCAGGGTTCTGCCCCGGGGGGCGCGCACGCCCTCGCTCCCGCCAATTCATTCCGGCGCCCCGAAACAGGGCACCTCACCAAGGCAGGGCTTTTTTTCACAAATCCGTGCTAATGTCTTGATTTGTTAGCCCAAAACCTGAAAAAATGAGCGCTTCCCGCTGAGGCGGGTCGAAACCACCCCCTGTTACCTCCAACCTTCTATGTTCCTCACCGCCCTCAAAGCCAAACTGGCCGTCATGGTGGCCGTCGCCGGTCTCAACACCGACGAGATGCCCGGCCTCAGCAAAGACATGCTGACCACCCTGGAAACCCTTGCCGCCGCCCAGAAATCGGCAGCTGAAGATCCTGGCAAGGGTCCGGACGTCAATGCCTCCTTCAACGAAGCCCTCGCCAAGGTCAATGAACTGGCGCAG
>CANNUR010000082.1 GCA_947523045.1 uncultured Prosthecobacter sp. | reverse complement strand
TGTCGACCGGCTTGCCCTGCACGGCGAGCAGTTCGGCAACGATCTTCGCCTCATTGGCGGTGAGCGCCTCCGCCAGCGGCTTGAAGGCGGCGGCGAGGTCGGCATCGGCGCCCTGTGCGGCGAGTTCCTGCGCCCAGTACAGCGCCAGGTAGAAGTGCGAGCCGCGGTTGTCGAGCGTGCCGAGCTTGCGGCCGGGTGAGCGGTCGTTCTCGAGGAACTTGCCGTTGGCGGCATCGAGGGTGTCGGCCAGCACCTTGGCCTTGGCGCTCTTGAAGGTGTCGGCCAGATGCTCAAAGCTGGCGGCCAGGGCGAAGAACTCGCCAAGACTGTCCCAGCGCAGGTAGTTTTCCGCGACAAACTGCTGGACGTGCTTGGGCGCGGAGCCGCCGGCGCCGGTCTCAAACAGGCCACCGCCGTTCATCAGGGGCACGATGGAAAGCATCTTGGCGCTGGTGCCCAGCTCCAGGATCGGGAACAGGTCGGTCAGGTAGTCGCGCAGCACATTGCCGGTGACCGAGATGGTGTCGAGCCCCTGGACGATGCGCTGCAGCGAGAACGTGCAGGCTTCGGCCGGCGCCAGGATGCGCAGGTCAAGTCCGGTGAGATCGTGGTCCTTCAGGTAGCGCTCCACCTTGGCGATCAGCTGGGCGTCGTGGGCGCGATTTTTGTCGAGCCAGAACACCGCCGGCGTCTGGGAGGCGCGCGCGCGGTTGACCGCCAGCTTCACCCAGTCCTGCACAGGCGCGTCCTTGGTCTGGCAGGCGCGCCAGAGGTCGCCCTGCTCGACCGCATGCTCAAAGAGCACCTTGCCGGCGCTGTCAACGACGCGGATGACACCGTCGCCGGGGGCTTCAAAGGTCTTGTTGTGGCTGCCGTATTCCTCGGCGGCCTGGGCCATGAGACCCACATTGGGCACGCTGCCCAGGGTCTTCGGATCGAGCGCGCCATGCGCCTTGCAGAAGTCGATGACGGCCTGGTAGACGCCGGCGTAGCTGCTGTCGGGAATCACCGCCAGGGTGTCCTCTTCCCTGCCCTCGGCATTCCACATCTTGCCGCCGCCGCGGATCATCGCGGGCATGGAGGCATCGACGATGACGTCGCTGGGCACGTGCAGGTTGGTGATGCCCTTGTCGCTGTTGACCATGGCCAGGGCCGGGCCGCTGGCGTAGGCGGCGCGGATGTCGGCCTCGATCTCGGCCTTCTTGTCCGCGGGCAGCTTGTCAAGCTTGGCCACCAGGTCGCCGAAGCCGTTGTTGAAGTTGACACCGATCTCCGCAAAGACAGCGGCGTGCTTGGCGATGAGGTCCTTGAAGAAGGTCTTCACCGCGTGGCCGAAGATGATGGGGTCGCTGACCTTCATCATGGTGGCCTTCAGGTGCAGGGAGAACAGCACGCCGTCGGCCTTGGCCGCGGCGATCTGCTGCTCGAAGAAGGCGACCAGCGCCTTCCGGCTCAGCTTGGTGGCATCCAGGATCTCGCCGGCCTTGAGGGCGAGCTTAGGCAGCAGGGTCTGGCTGCTGCCGTCGCGGCCGGCGAACTCGATCTTCACCTCGGTGGCCTCGGCCAGACAGGTCGACTGCTCGTTGGAGAAGAAGTCGTCACGACCCATGGTGCCGACGCGAGTCTTCGATGCAGCCGACCACTGGCCCATGGAGTGCGGATGCTTCTTCGCGTAATCCTTCACCGCCTTCGGCGCGCGACGGTCGCTGTTGCCCTCGCGCAGCACCGGGTTGACGGCACTGCCCATGACCTTGGCGTACTTGGCGCGAATCTCCTTTTCCACGTCGGTCTGCGGGTTCTCCGGATAATCGGGAATCGGGCAGCCCTGGGCTTGGAGTTCGGCAATGGCGGCCTTCAGCTGCGGCACGGAGGCGGAGATGTTCGGCAGCTTGATGATGTTCGTGGTCGGCTCCAGGCAGAGCTTGCCGAGGTGGCCCAGATCGTCGTTCTGCTGGCCGAACTGGGCCAGGATGCGGCCCGCCAGCGAGATGTCGCGTGTTTCCACTTCAATGCCGGCCGCCTGGGTGAAGGCCTGGACGATGGGCAACAGCGAATGGGTGGCAAGAAGCGGGGCTTCGTCGGTCAGGGTGTAGAGGATTTTGGGGGCGGACATGGCGGTGAGATGAGCAGAAAGGTGACTCTAGCCGGCCCACCGACCTGTGCAATGGCCAAGCTGACGGCCCTTTCGGCACACCGTTTTTGAACCTTCCCGGCTCCGCGGGGTCCAACCTTAACAACACAGGCCGCTGATGCGATGCGGCACGACGCACGCGTCGGCAGCGGCCCTGCAAACTGCCGCCGCCATGAAAACATCCACCGCCCACGCGCCGGAACCCCCGCTGATCGACACCTCCCGGATGTCCGCCGGCCAAAAGGCCGCCTTGGAGATGGCCGAAGCCGCCCGCGATGAACGTGACAACGCCGGCCTCGCCGCTGGTCTGTTCTTCGGTCGCCCCGACTTCCGCAGGATCCTTCCCTTCCCACGCCAGTCCGACGAGGACCGCGATCAGGGCGACGCCTTCCTGTCCCGCCTGCGGGGTGTACTCGACGCCCACGCCGACCCCGACGCCATTGACCGCACCGGTGAAATACCCGACCGCCTCCTCGAAGAGCTGGCCAGCATCGGCGCCTTCGGCATCAAGATTCCCGTCCGCCTGGGCGGCCTCGGCCTGTCGCAAACCAACTACTCGCGCGCCGCCATGCTGCTTGGCGGGGAATGCGGCAATCTTGCCGCCCTGCTCTCCGCCCACCAATCCATCGGCGCCCCACAGCCTCTCATCCTCTTCGGAACCGACGAACAGAAAGCCAAGTACCTGCCGCGCTGTGCCGCCGGTGAGATCAGCGCCTTCGCCCTCACCGAGAAGGAGGTCGGCAGCGATCCGGCACGCCTGAGCACCACTGCCGTGCCGGACGGCGATGACTTCCTCCTCAACGGCGAAAAACTCTGGTGCACGAACAGCCTCAAGGCCGGGCTGATCGTCGTCATGGCACGCACGCCGACACCTGAACGCCCCCACGCAACCACCGCCTTCATCGTCGAGACCGCCTGGCCCGGCGTCGAGCTCGTCCAGCGCTGCCACTTCATGGGCCTGCGCGCCCTCTACAATGGCGTCGTCCGCTTCACCAACGTGCGTGTGCCGCGCGCCAACATCCTCGGCGGCGAGGGCCGCGGCCTGAAGGTCGCCCTCACCACCCTCAACACCGGCCGCATCACCCTGCCCGCCGCCTGCGCCGGCCTGGCCCGGCGCTGCCTCGACATCAGCACCGCCTGGGCGGCTGAACGCGTCCAGTGGGGGCAGCCGGTCGGCCGCCACTCGGCCGTTGCCGAAAAACTCGCGCGCATGGCGGCCGACCGCTTCGCCCTGGAATCCGTGGTGGCCTACGTTTCGGCCCTGGTCGACCGCGACAAGCACGCCGACGTCCGCCTGGAGGCCGCCCTGGCCAAGCTCTGGGGCAGCGAGCGCGCCTGGCAGATCGTCGACGACACGATGCAGATCCGCGGTGGCCGCGGCTACGAGACCGCCGATTCCCTGCGCGCCCGCGGGGAACGCCCCGACCCGGTGGAGCGACTCTTCCGCGACTGCCGCATCAACACGATCTTCGAGGGCAGCAGTGAGATCATGCGCCTGTTCATCGCTCGCGAGGCGCTCGACCCGCACCTGAAACTCGGTGCCGCCGCGGTCAACACCACCCTGCCTTGGCGCACCCGCGCCCGCGCCGCCCTCCAGGCTGGCCTGTTTTACACCCACTGGTACCCACGCCTGTGGCTGCCCGGCGGCGCCGAGCCGGCGGCCGACGACCTGCACCCGGCCCTGCGCGCCGACGCCCTCGAAATCCGCCGCCAGAGCCGCCGACTCGCGCGCACGCTCTTCCACGCCATGATCGCCAACGGGCCGGCCCTGGAACGCTGCCAGATGCTGCTCGGTCGCCTGGTCGACATCGGCGCCGAACTCTTCGTCTGGTCGGCCACCCTGGCCCGCGCCGAAAGCCTCGTCACCGATGCCTCGCTCAACAGCGAAGAGGTCGAGCGACTGCTCCGCAAGGTCCGCTACTTCGGCAAGCTGACCCGCCAGCGCCTGCGCCAGCACCACGCCGAGCTGCGCTCCGGCCTGGAAGAGGACGCCGTCAGGCTCAGCCGCGAGTTGGTGAGCCCCGCCTGACCCGACCTCAAACCGCCGCCGCCAAGCCCGCACGCATGACCTCCAGCGGCGCGCTCACACCGGGGAACCAGTGCTCGAAGGAGATGGCGCCCTGGTGCAGCAGCAGGCTCATGCCGTCGGCATGACGGGCACCGGCCGCACGGGCGGCGGTCACCAGGGCGGTTTCGCCACCGGCGCGATACACCATGTCGTAGACGCAGTGGCGCGCCGTCAGGGCGGCGGCCGGCAGCAGCGGCGGGTCCCCGGCCTTCATGCCCACCGAGGTGGCATTGACCAGCACATCCACGTCAGGCAGCGCCTGCCCCAGTGCCTGCGGATCGAGGGCGCAGGTCTGCAGGTTGAGACCGCTGGCCAGCCCGTGCAGTTCCCCAAGCAGGGGCTGCAGCTTGTCGGCACTGCGGTTCGCCAGCACGAGGTGCCGGCAGCCGGCCAGCACGCTCTGCACGGCCACGGCCCGGCCGGCGCCGCCGGCGGCACCAAGGATGAGCACGCGCAGATCCGCAACCTCGGCCGCGAAGGCCTCGCGCACGCTGCGCAGGAACCCCGGGCCATCGGTGTTGAAGCCCGACAGCCGGCCCTCGCGGATGACCAGGGTGTTGACCGCCCCCAGACGACGCGCCAGCGGGTCGACCTCATCGACCGCCTCCAGCGCCTCGAACTTGTGCGGGATGGTGATGTTGACGCCGAGAAAGCCGTGGCGGGCGAACAGGCCAAAAGCCTCGCGCACCCGGCCGGGCGGCACCTGCACGCGAATGTAGCTGGCGTCGATGCCGCAGGCGCGCAGCGCCGGGTTGTGCATCTGCGGCGACTTCGAATGGGCGACGGGATCGCCGATGACCGCGAGTCGCGCGGGCGGCACGACGGCGCTGCCGCACCGATCCCAGTCCTGCAGTTGTTCGAAGGTGAAAAATTCGGCCATGCTGCCAGTCAGCACGCGTTCGCCTGCCGGTCAAGCTGCGGCTGTCACCCCGTGGATTGCGTTGTAGCCGCGGGAGTGACCGCGGGGTTGCCTGCGCCGCTGGCTCCAGCCGCTCAGTCCTTGCCGGGGGCGTCGCCAAAGCAGATGCCGATGCTGCGACCAGCGCGAATGATCTCGCTGCCCGGCTCGACCAGACGCAGCTGGTTGACCGCCTCCTCGATGCTGACATCGCCGACACTGTATTGCTGGTAGCTGACCATGCGGCCAAACTTGCCCTGCTCGATGAGGTGCACCGCCTTGGCGCCGAAACGGACGCCGAGAATGCGGTCGATCGCGGTCGGTGCACCGCCACGCTGGAGATGGCCCAGGGTGCAGGCGCGCGTCTCCTTGCCGGTGAGGGCTTCGATGCGTTTGGCGACGTAGTCGCCGATGCCGCCAAGGCGGTCCTCGCCCTTGCCGCCGACGTCCTCCTTCTTGAGCAACTCACCGGACTCCAGGCGGGCGCCCTCGGCGACGACGACCAGGGTGCTGTGCAAACCGCGGGCATCGCGACGGCGAATGGACTCCGCCACATGCTCCATGTGGAAGGGAATCTCCGGCAGCAGGATGACCTCGGCACCGCCGGCCATGCCTCCATACAGGGCGATCCAGCCGGCGTGACGACCCATGACCTCAAGCACAATGACGCGCTTGTGGCTTTCCGCCGTCGTGTGCAGGCGGTCGAGGGCGTCGACCACCGCGTGGCAGGCGGAATCGAAACCAAAGGTCATCGCCGTGGCCTGGATGTCGTTGTCGATCGTCTTCGGCACGCCAATGACGGGGATGCCCATTTTGTAGAGCTGCAGGGCGGTGGTCAAAGAGCCGTCGCCACCCACCACGATGAGCGCGCCGATCTCGAGGTGGCGCAGCGTACTTTTGGCCCGTTCGACGATCTCCTTCGGCACCTCGGCCACATTGCCCTCGCCGACCTTGGCGACAAAATGACCCTTGTTGGTCGTGCCGAGGATGGTGCCGCCCAGCTTCATGATGCCGACGGTGCGGCCCGGATCGAGCATCATGTAGTCGCCCGGCGGCAGCAGGCCCTCGAAGCCGTCGCGGAACCCCACGACCTCCCAGCCGAGATTGTGGGCGGCGCCGACGACGCCGTGAATGACTGCATTGAGTCCGGGGCAATCCCCGCCGCTGTTCAGGATACCGATGCGCATGTGTCTGGGTGCTGTGTCTTCGTGGGTTAAAAAAGTTTGGCGCAGAAAGGGTGCCAATCAGAAGTGATTCAGCATCTGCCGCTCGTCGCTGATCGGTCGTCCGGCGGCGATCCAGCGGTCGTAGGAATTCCAGCTCTGCTGGAGGGCGGCATGTGCCTCGGCGGCCGGATCCGCGGAGCCGAGCACCACCACAACCATGCGGTGGCGATAGATGAGACTGCTGCCGTCGGGCTGCTTGATGACGGAGGCCGGTCGCTCCGCGGAGACCACCAGACACCCCCCGGCGCGGGTGGTGGCGGCATACTTGACGCCGTCGATGCCCGAAACTGCCAGCAGGGGATTGTTGTTGGTCAGCGGCACCTGTACCTGGGCGCCGGCCCGGTAGACAGTGATCGTGCGGTGGCGCTGGTTGGTGTAAAAACGCAGGGCCGGGCGCGACACCGCGTAGAGGGCGAGACGGGCCATGTCGGCCGCCGTTGAGTACGAGGCCGCGCGCGTGTTCTCGTAGCCGTGCGGATTGGTGAAGCGGGTGTGGGTCGCGCCCTCGCGCGCTGCCAACTGGTTCATCTGGCGGGCAAATTCATCCAGTGGAACCCCTTGGCGGCCGAGCCGGTAGAGATGGTCGCGACCGACGAACTCTCCGAGGGTGATCGGGGCCAGGTCATCGCCGGTCATCATGGTGGCGCAAACCAGGTCACGCAGGGTCACCTTGTCGCCCGGCTGCAGGCCGAGCGTGTTGCTGCCGGCAACACGAGGCGCGTACTCGGGAACGGTGGCGAGAAGGTTGACCCCCATCTTCGAGGCCTCGGCCCAGTCGAGGGTCACCATGGCGGTGGCAATTTTGGCCAGGCCACCGACCGGCCGCCGGGCATTGCCCTGGGCGGCGACATGGACCTTGCGATTGAAGGTGTCCGCGGAGAGGACGGCAGACTGGGCCGCGGCGCGATCCGCGCCGGCCAGAACGAGAGGCAGCGCGGCGAGGGCGAGCCAGGAGCGCGGAGAACGGAGGAAAGGCCGGAGCGGGGGGTGCATGGACAGCCCGTCCATTAGCACCGCTTTGCCGACGAGCAACCCGGGAAAAAGGCTCGGGGCACCTCACGGGCGTCGGCTGTGCTGTCAACCAAGACCTGAAAGCCCATGGCCGACGGCTCCGAACAACGACGACACCACAACAGACGCCTGCATTCAGGAATGATCTTGATTTGCAGGCCGTTGCAGCTAGGAGAGCGGAGTTGCGACTCCATGCAGGGTCGTGACAGTCAAATGTCCACCCCCCAAAAAACCAGCTCCGGGTCGCTCGCCCTCGCGGCCCTCGGCGTGGTCTTTGGCGACATCGGCACCAGTCCGCTCTATGCCCTGCGCGAGTGCCTGGCCCATGCCGGTTACGACCCCGCGCACGGCCACGAGATGGTCTACGGGCCGATCTCGCTGATGTTCTGGTCGCTCACCGTCATGGTGGCGCTGAAGTACCTCAGCCTGGTCAGCCTGGCGACCGCCCAGGGCGAGGGCGGCATCTTTGCCCTGCTCTCGCTGCTGCGCTCGAAGCGCGAGGCCCTGTCGCCGCGCACCCTTGCGGCGACGCTGCTCATCGTGCTGTTCGGTGCCGCGCTGCTCTATGGCGATGGCATGATCACGCCCGCCATCTCGGTTTTGTCGGCGGTTGAAGGCCTGGGACAGCTGAATCCCGGCTTCTCCGGCTGGGTGGTGCCCATCGCCGTGGTCATCCTGCTCGGCCTCTTCCTCGTCCAGCGCCACGGCACCGCGCGCATTGGCGTCTTCTTCGGCCCGGTGATGGTGATTTGGTTCCTCGCCCTCGGCGGTCTGGGCCTGTATCGCTTTCTCGAGCACCCCGAAGTGATCACCGCGCTGTCTCCGCACTGGGGCTTCACCTACCTGCTCCATCATGGCGCCCACGGCATCGTCATCATGGGCATGGTGCTGCTGGCGGTGACCGGCTGCGAAGCGCTCTACGCCGACATCGGTCACTTTGGCCGCCAGCCCCTGCGCCGGGCCTGGTTCTGCCTGGTCTGGCCGGCCCTGACCCTGAATTACCTCGGCCAGGGCGCCCTGGTGGTCAGCGATCCGACCGCCATACAGCACCCCTTCTTCCGACTGGTGCCTGAAGCGCTGCTGGTGCCCATGATCCTGCTCGCCACCCTGGCCACCATCATCGCTTCGCAAGCCATGATCACCGGCGTGTTCTCACTCACCCAGCAGGCGGTCCAGCTGGGCCACCTGCCACGCCTGCGCATCATTCACACCAACCCCGACGTGCGCGGCCAGATCTACATGCCGCAGGTCAATTTCCTGCTCATGGCCGCCTGCATCGCCCTGGTCATCCACTTCGAAAACTCCAGTGCCCTGGCCTCGGCCTACGGCCTGTCGGTCTCGCTCGACATGCTGCTGACCAGCCTGCTTTTCGGACTGGTGGCATGGCGGGTCTGGAACTGGCCGACCTGGAAGGCCCTGCTGCCGGCGGCGCTCTTTGCCCTCATTGAGATCGGCTTCGTCTCCGGCAGCCTGCTCAAATTCTTCCACGGCGCCTGGTTCCCCCTGGCCGTGGCGGCGGTCATGTGGGTGGTGATGAAAACCTGGACCGACGGCCGTGCCATCCTTTTCCAGGCCATGCAGCGCGGTCGCCTGCCGGTGCAGTACCTGATCGAGGAAATCCAGAAAGGCCGCGTCATCCGTGTGCCTGGCACCGCCGTGTTCATGTCGGCCAGCGCCGACGGCCTGCCGCTGGCCCTGCTCCATCACCTCAAACACAACAAGGCCCTGCACGAGCAGGTCGTGCTGCTGACGGTGAAGTTCGAACCCGTGGCGCACGCGCCCGAGGGTGGCCGCTTTGAGATCGGGGAGTATCACGACCGCTTCTGGCGCGTCGTTCTCCATTACGGCTTTGCCGAGTCGCCCAACGTCTTTGACGACCTTTGCGCCGCCCTCGAATCGCGCGTCCGCCTGAAGCGCGGCGGCCTCACCTTCTACCAGAGCCGCGAGGTCCTGCTCACCAGCGGCAGTGGGCGCATGGCGCGCTGGCGCAAGAAGCTCTTTGTCATGCTCTCGCGCCTGTCGCGCCCGGCCACCGGCTACTTCGAACTGCCGCCCCGGCAAGTCTGCGAACTGGGCATCCAGCTCGAACTGTGAAACTCACAGCGCCGGGCGCAGGACGATGATCTCGCCAAACATCTGCTCCTGTTCCACCTGCAGGTGGTTGAGCTTCATCAGCTCGAGCATGGCCAGGAAGGTGACAATGACCTCGACCCGGCTGGCGGCATCACTGAACAGCGATTCGAAGCGCACACGCTCGCCCACCGGAATGGCCTCCAGCAGGTGCTCGATCTTGTCGGCGACCGTGAAGCGGTCGCTGACGATCTCACGGATGTCGGTCGTGTTCTCGAAGCGCTTGAGCACGCGCTGGAAAGCGCGGATCAGGTCGAAGATGCCGACCTGGCCGATGCTCGGCGCCACCGGCGCCTCGAGGTCGGGCAGTTCGGGATTGGTCGCGAAGAACTCGTCGGCCTTGGCCTCCTGGGTGCCGAGGAACTGGGCGGCGTCCTTGAACTTTTTGTACTCGACCAGCTGGCGGATGAGTTCCCAACGCGGATCCTCCTCGTCGGCATCCTCCTCGGGCGGCTGCTGGGCCTGCGGCAGCAGCTCGCGGCTCTTGATGTACATCAGGTTGGCCGCCATGACGATGAACTCGCTGGCCAGCTCGACATTGAGCATCTTGAAGGTGTTGATGTACTCGAGGTACTGCTTGGTGATGCGCTCGAGCGACACGTCATAGATGTCGATCTCATCCTTCTTGATGAGGTACAGCAGCAGGTCGAGGGGGCCCTCGAAAATTTCCAGTTTGACCTTGTAATCCTTGTCTTCCACCTGGCGAGATAAGCGCGGCCGCGCGCAGGTGCCAGAAGAAAAAGCGGCGTCGACAATCAGCCGATCCAGCGGCACCAGAGCACGGCCAGCGGCGGCCCGATCAAAAGCATGAGCAGGCCGGGCAGCAGGTAATCGGTACCGCGCAGGCGGCCACTGGCATAGACCAGCGCGTTGGGCGGTGTCGAGATCGGCAGGGCCATGGCGGTCGAGCAGGCCAGGGCCACCGGCACCAGGAAGGCCGCCTCGGCACCGGGGCCACCGCCCATGGCGCGGGCGATAACGAGGGTGACCGGCAGCAGGATGTTGGCCGCCGCCGTGTTGCTCATGAGGTTGGAGACCACGGCCGCCAGACCGGCCAGCGCCAGCGCCGCCTGCCAGGCCGGCAGCCCCGCGTCGCCGACGCGACCCGCCAGCCATTCCGCCAACCCCGACTGCTCGATGCCAACCCCCAGCGAAAGGCCGCCGGCAAGCAGGATGAGCACGTCCCAATCAATCGCCCGGATGTCCTGGCGACGGATGACGCCCATCATCGACAGGGCGACGATCGGCACGAAGGAAACGACCCCGGTCGGCACCCCGTGCCAGGCACCCGACATCCACAGGACGACGGTGAGCAGGAAGACCGCGAGGGTGGCCAAACGCTGCCAGCGGCGCACGCGGGCGCCCTCCGCCGGCACCGCTGCCGCGGGTGACAGAACAAACCGCGTACTGCTTTCCGAGCGCAGCGGCCGTGCCAGCACTGCCCACAGCACCCCAAAAAGCAGCAGGGCCGGCGGCGCCGCCAGCAGGCTCCAGCGCAGAAAGTCCACCTTCGCCGAATCCTGCAGCAGCGCCGCCGCGATGGTGTTGGGCGGCGTGCCGATGATCGTCGCCATGCCGCCGAGGTTGGCGGCGCAGGCCAGGCC
>CANNUR010000081.1 GCA_947523045.1 uncultured Prosthecobacter sp. | reverse complement strand
CAAGGAGGCGGTGCGCCACTTCAGCGAGGCGATCCGCCTCGGTGCCGCGGATTCCACCCAGTACGGCTTGCTCGGCATCTCGCATTTGGAACTGCAGAACTTCACCGCGGCCGAGGAGGCCTTCCGTCTCGCCCTGGTGCTCGGCCCCGACGTCAAGGATTGGAAGACCGGTCTGGTGCGCGCCCTCTACCTGCAGGAACGTTTCACCGAGGCGGTGGCCTTGCTTGAGACCATGATCCGCGAAGCGCCGGAGGACGACAGCCTGTGGAGCCTGCAGGCCAGTGCCCAGCTCGGCCGCAAGGACATGCTCGCCGCCGCGGCCAACTTCGAGGTGCTCGACCGCCTCGGCAAACTCGAGGCCGCCCAGCTCTCGACCCTGGGGGACATTTACGTCAATGAAGGCCTGCTTGAGGCCGCCGCCGGCGCCTACCTGCGCGCCCACGAAAAAACCGGAGGCGACATCGGCGTGCCGCTGCGCGCCGCCGAGGTCCTGCTCGCCAAGCAGGGCTACCAGGCCGCGCGCCAGATGCTGCAAAAGCTCGGGGAAGGGAAAGGACAACTCAGCCCGGCCGATCGCCTGCGGGTGCTGAAGCTGGAGGCGCGCATCGGCATGGCCGAGGGCCGCGAGGCCGAGGCGGCGGAACTGCTGGCGCGCGTCGCCGAACAGGACCCGCTCGATGGCGAAACCCTGCTGCTGCTCGGCGGTTTCCACCAGAAGGAGGGGCGCCAGGAGAAGGCCGCCTTCTACTACGAGACCGCCGGCAACATCGAGGCCTTTGAGGCCGATGCCAAGGTGCGCCTGGCTCAGTTGTTCGCAGGTTCGGGCAAGTACGCCGAGGCCATCCCGCTGCTCAAACGCGCCCAGGAACTGAAGCCGCGCGACAGTGTCGGCAAGTTCCTCGAGGACCTCGAGCGCTTCCTCAAGAGCCGGCGCTGAGGGCGGGGCAGGATCGGTCTGCCGAATGCCAATTGACAGTCAGGAAATCCGGGCGCACCGGCGTGCGTATCTCTGTGTGACGCGCAGGCGTCCGCCCCCACCCTGTCTGCCATGTTCCGCTACCTTCCGCTGCTGCCCCTTGTCACCGCCACCGCCCTCGCCGCCGAGCGCGGGCAGGAGAGCTTTGAACAGAACATCCGGCCACTGCTCGAGCAGTACTGCTACGACTGCCATGCCGACGGCGTGGACAAGGGCGATTTCAGCTTCGACGAGCACACGGATTATGCCTCCCTGCGCCGCGACCTGAGGCTTTGGGACCATGTCCGCCAGCAGTTGGTCACCCACGTCATGCCGCCGGAGAAGAAGCCGGCGCCGAACCTGCAGGAGCGCGATGCCATGGTTGCCTGGATCGATGACGCCATCTTTTGGTTCGATCCCGCCAAGCCCGACCCCGGCCACGTCACCTGGCGCCGGCTCAACC
Source organism: uncultured Prosthecobacter sp. (assembly GCA_947523045.1). Taxonomy (GTDB): domain Bacteria; phylum Verrucomicrobiota; class Verrucomicrobiia; order Verrucomicrobiales; family Verrucomicrobiaceae; genus Prosthecobacter. The sequence continues at coordinate 9,949 of CANNUR010000081.1, read as the reverse complement.
GCAACGAGTACAACAACACGGTGCGCGACCTGCTCTACGTCGATTCGCGCCCGGCGCGTGAGTTTCCCCCCGACGACACCGGCTACGGCTACGACAACATCGGCGACGTGCTCAGCCTGTCGCCCATGCTGATGGAGAAGTACCTGCGTGCGTCGCGCGGGGTCGCCGCCGATGCCATCCAGGCCGGCGATGCCGGGCATGCCGATTTGGAGATTCCAGGCCGCCGGTTCTACCGCAGCAAGGGCGAGACCCGCGAGGAGGGCAACCTGCGTTGGTTCACCACGAACGCCGAGGCCGCCATTCAGGTCAATGCCCCGGCCGAGGGCGAATATACCCTGCTTCTGCAGGCAGCCGCCACCGAGGCGGGCAACGAACCGGCCAAGATCGCCCTGCGCATCGCCGGCAAGGAGATTTCCACCTACGACGTCACCACCCGCTGGAAGGCCGCCGAGGGGCCCTGGCAGACGATTCGCCAGACCGTTCACCTCAAGGCGGGCGACAACAAGGTGGCGGTCGCCTTCCTGAACGACCACAGTGAGCCGCAGCACGCCGACCCGGCCAAGCGCGACCGCAATGTCGTGTTGGCCGGTCTGGCCGTGAAGGGGCCGCACCAGCTGCTCGCACCTCGTGGCAGCCGCTTCGTGCGCTGGCTGCTGGGCGACAAGCCCGCCGGCCTGCCCTTCCTGCAGCTCACCGGCGAGGATTTTGACAAGGGCGAGGGCGCCTCCAGTCGCGACACCGGCGGCATCCTGCTCGCCAGCAGCGGCTACGTGAAGCATCCGCTGCACTTGACCGTCGCCGGCAAGTACCGTCTCACCGTCAAGGCCGGCGCCCAGCAGGCCGGTGATGAGCCGGCCAAGTTCGAGGTGCGGCTCGCCGGCCGCACGATCGGCGCCTTCGGCGTCACGGCGAAGAATCAGGCGCCGCAGTTCTTCAGCTTCGACGCCGAACTTCCCGCCGGCGCCCATGAAGTGCAGATCTGGTTCCTCAACGATTTCTACAACGCCGAGACCAAGGAAGACCGCAATCTCTGGGTGCATCAGTTCCGCATCGAGGGGCCGGTCGGCGTCGAGGCCGGCATCGCCGTCGCCGACGTGCCCGCCCTGGTCGAAAAAATGGGCACCCGGTTGTTCCGTCGCCCCATGCGCGCCGAGGAGGTGCAGAAGTGGCGCGACTTCGCCGCGCTCGCGCTGAAGGAGGGCGAAAAGCCGCTTGGCGCCCTGCGCTTCACGCTGGAAGGCCTGCTCGCCTCGCCCGGCTTCCTGTTCCGCGCCTCGCCCGAGCCGGCTGGTGAGGTCGTGCACGGAGCTGCGCCTATCGATGAGTACAGCCTGGCCAGCCGCCTGGCTTATTTCCTCTGGTCGGCGCCTCCCGACGAGACCCTGCTGCAGCTCGCCGCCAAAAACGAACTGCGCGCCAATCTGCACGCCCAGGTGCGGCGCATGCTTGGCGACTGGCGCGCCGCTGCCTTGACCGAGAACTTTGCCGGCCAGTGGCTGCAGTTGCGCGACATGGACATCGTCTCCCCCGATACCCGCGCCTTCCCCGAGTGGCGCGGCGACCTCGCCGCCAGCATGAAGCGCGAGAGCCAGACCTTCTTCGAGTACATCCTCAAGGAAAACCGCAGCGTGCTGGAGTTCCTCAACGCCGATTACACCTTCCTCAATGCCAAATTGTCGAAGTGGTACGGCATCGGCGAGGTGAAGGGCGACAAGTTTGAAAAGGTGTCGCTGACCGGCACGCCGCGCGGAGGCATCCTCACCCATGGCAGCGTCCTGACGCTGACCTCGGGCCAGACCCGCACCTCGCCGATCAAGCGCGGCAAGTACCTGCTGGAAAACATCCTCGGCATGCCGCCGCCGCCCGCGCCCGGCGGGGTGCCGCCGCTTGATGAGGGCAAGGTGCGCCGCTCCAACCAGACACTGCGCGAGCAATTTGCCAAACACCGCGAGCACATCTCCTGCGCCGGCTGCCACGCCTTCCTCGACCCCATGGGCTTCGCCTTCGAGCACTATGATGCGGTCGGCCGCTGGCGCGACATGGACAAGAAGAGCCCGGTTGATGCCTCGGGCCGTCTCGTCCGCGGCCAGGAGTTCAAGGACCTCGCCGAGCTGCGCAGCATTCTGGCTCGCGACATGACCGCCGACTTCACCCGCAACCTGGCGGAAAACCTGCTCACCTACGCCCTCGGCCGCGGCCTGACCTACAGCGACAAGCCCGCCGTGCATGAGATCGTTCGCCGTACCCAGGCGGGCGACCACAAGTTCCAGGAGCTGATCCTGGCCGTCTGCGACAGCGTGCCCTTCCAGAAGATGCGCGTCGGCGACCGGCCGGAAGAATGATAATCCAGGCTTGCACGGCCGCTTTCGGTGGCTCGTAGACCGTTCCACGTGACGGCTGGCTAGGCTTGCACACCGCGCGGAAGCCGGAGCAGGCACTGTGCGAAAATTGCGCACGCTCTCGGACCACCGAGGGCGAATCACCTGTTCAATTTATTGAAAATAGAAATAATCGGACTAATTATTTCTGGTAATTATTAAATATCTATTATTTACGGCTAGCATTGTAAGGGTGATGACAATATTTGTCGATCAATCAGGCTAGGAAATGCTAGACTAATAATACTTATTCGCTAAAAATTACTGAGGTCTTCTTTCACGGTCTCTGTCTTTTTTAGCTCATGAAACACGCTATCTCCACCACTGGTGGTTATTGCTCGCCTTGTCGAGTCTCCACTGCCGTCCATTTCCGCAACACTTGGTTTGCGGGGCGTCCGTCGTCCGTTTCTGCACGCACCCTCAATGTCTGGGGGCTGTCTTGGCTCTGTGGCCTCGCTGCCCTGCTGTTCACTGCGCTGGGCACCGCCCAAGCCCAGACGATCGTCCATGAATACTTCGTGCCGCTGCCTGAAGCGCAGTTGCGCACGGCTCTGGTCGGTGTCGAACCTGCTGCGGGCCGTGTGGGTACCTCCATCGAGTCCGTCATTTCCATCGTCATTGCCGCGCCTGGCTCGGTTGTGCACTTTGACCACTGGGAAGACGGCTTCGAAGTGAACCTGAATGTGCCGACCCAGCCCAGCACACGCATCTGGGGTGATGGCAATGATGCCAACGGCATTGCTCCGGGGTTCGCCCAGGACCCCTCCGGCCTTGCCGCGGGCACCGTGCTCAGCCTGCGCAACACCGTACCGCTTCCGCGCAATGCCTCGACGGTGCTCTTCGACGGTGGCGACCGCATTGGTGGCACCAAGGCCATCGTCCTGAGCCGCGCCAACTGGCCGCTGCAGCCGGGCTCCGTGCTCGGCGGTGCGATGGAGGTTGCTCCGACACTTGACTATGGCACCCAGTATGTCTCGCCGGTCGGCATCGATGTCAGCGCTGACAGCATGTTCGAATACACCGGTCTTTTCGTGATGGCTCGCGAGAACGCGACGGTGGTCACGATCGACCTCGATGGCAGCGGACCGCTGTCGTCGTCCCAGGTGACGCTCAATCGTGGCGAATCCCACCTCGTCAACAACGGGGTCCGCAAGGGCGCGACGATCAATGCCGGCAAGCCTGTTCAGGTCCACTTGATCACGGGCGACATTGGCGCCGGATATGAAACCCGCTGGCAGACCCTTTATCCCCTCGATCAATGGAGCAGCAGTTACTACTCCCCGGTGGGTACCGCAGCCAATGGCAACGAGGCCTACGTTTTCCTCTACAACAACCAGGCAACCGCCATCACGATTCAGGCACAAACCCGCACGGGCACGACAAGCTTCAATGTGCCTGCCAAGGATGTCTATCGCTACCTCCTGCCGCAGCAGTCCGGCACGCGCTTCACCAGTACTTCGCCCTTCTTTGGAGTCGCCACCATCGGTGCGCGCCCTTCTGCCAACAATGTTCATGACTGGGGCTTTACCCTGGTGCCGGCCGACAGCCTGACCACTGAGATTGTCTGCGGCTGGGGTCCTGGCAGTGCGGACCTCACACGCAATGGCAGCCCGGTTTGGGTGATGACCCAAGAGGCCACGCGCATCTACGTCGACTACAACGGCGACCGCGCGGGTGCGCTTACCGATCCGAAGGGCGGCAAGTATGACGTCCACTACGACATGGGTCTGCTGGAGTCACGCACGCTGTATGACCCTGACCGCGACCAAACCGCGATGCGTGTCTATACCCTCAACGGTACCCTCCTGACGGCGGCCTGGGGCCAGGATCCCGCTGTGTCCGGTGCCGGCAATCCCTTCCTCGACCTAGGCACCTCCGTTTTGCCCTTCCCGGTGCCTCAGCTTAAAAAGCGCTGGGAGATTTTCCAGGACAACGGTGCCAGCGGTCTCACGGTCGGTGACGTGCTGCGTTACTACGTCACGGTCGACAATCGCGGCCTGCTGCCGCTTGGCAATCTGAACGTGCTCGACCCCCTGGCTCCCGCCCTCAGCTATATCCCTGGCTCGACCACCCTCAATGGCAGCCCGCTGCCCGATAGCCCAAGCGGCACGCCGTTTCCTCTCGACAGCCCAGGTTACACGATCCCGAACATTCCCCGGGGTGGCCAGTCGGTCTTCACCTACAACGCCACCATCATCGCGTCAGGGCAGGTTGACAACACCGTCACCAGCGCCGGCTACGGCCTGACAGGCACCAGCACCGCCGTGGTGCCGCCGCCAGCTGGTTCCACCGCCGGTGCAATCCGATTCACGGATGCTGCTTGGGTGCTGAAACCGACCTACGCCGTTGGCGAGAGTGTCTGGATTGAAGTTGCCGACATCGATCTCAACCGCAATGCGGCCGTTGCTGAGACTTTCCAGGCCGTGGTCAGCAACACCACCACCGGCGACTTGGAATTCGTCATCCTCACCGAAACCGGCTTGAACACCGGTGTCTTCCGCAGCACCGCGGCCCTGCCGAGTTCGACGGTCGGCGGTCTCGCCGAGCAGGACGGCACCCTGCATGCCCTCGCCGGCAACACCCTGCGTGTCGAGTACACCGATCCGCTCTACTACGACACCGCCAGCACCACTGCCGTGGTGGCGGCGCCGTCCATGGTCAAGCCGCTCTACCTCTCCACGGATGGCGGTGACAGCGACACGAGTGGCTCCCTTGACCGCGTCGATCCGGTGGCGTCCGCAGACTCCAGCACCTCGCAGACGACGGCGATCGTGGCGGGCAGCAGCGGCATCACCGTGGTGGGCGCGGCTGCGACCAGCCAGCTGACCACGTATCCCGCTTCGGGAACCTCCTACTCCTTTAACTACAACTCCGGCTCCACGGGTGCCAACCGTCTGCTGCTGGTCGGCATCTCCTACCGAAACTACAGTGACACGGACAGTCCGGGTGACAGCACCGATGAGACGGTCACATCGGTGACCTACAACGGTCAGGCGCTGACCAAGCTGACGGGTTCGCCCGCTGGCGATCCGGTGGTCGAAACCGATGATGGGCGGGTCTATATCTACTACCTGCTCAATCCTCCGACTGGAACCAACAGCCTGGTGGTCAACACGAACAACAACATCGACCGCGGTGCTCTCTTTGGTGCGATTACCCTGGGTGGAGTGGATCAAACCTCGCCATTTGGCCCTTTCAGGTGGCAGGCGGGGGATAACACAACTCCGAGGGTCAATTCGATCGAATCTGCCGCAGGTGAATATGTCTTCGGGGTGGTCTCCGGGCGCACAAACTCGGCTTACTCGGCCACCACGCCCGGCGCGACATCGCTCTGGAGCGCCCGCGTGAACAATGGTCAAAGTTCAGGAGCTGCTCAGTCGGTGGCTGGAGCGGCCTCGGTCAGCCTGACTTGGAGCGGTTCCAATGATGAGTGGGTTGCCGCAGGGGTCTCCGTCAAGCCGGCGGTAGCTTCGGCGACTCCAGTCGTCTTCACCCAGTCGCCGGCCTTCGCCGCGCCGTTCAGCATGCCGTCCGGTGGCGTGGTCAACATCAAGGCCTATTACAGTGTCGCAAGCGGCAGCATCGGCACGGCCATCACGGCTGAACTGAGGCATGGCAGCACGACTTTCCTCACAGACACGACCGCCACAACTGGCAGCGATGCCAATGGCAACTTCCTGCAGTGGTCGGGTTCCCTGGCCTCTGCGGTGAACATCCCCGCCGGCGACGCCGTCAGCCTGACCGTCACCTCCAATCTGGCGGCCGGCAACAGCTTCCGGCTGCAGTACGACAGCCAGACCAAGCCCTCGGTCATTCAGTTGCCGGCCAGCACGGTCATTGCGGTCGACAGCCTTGGCCTCTATGACGCACCCTACCCGGGTGGCAACCCGGTCACCGCCGCCAACAACGGCGCCACGATCTATGTGCGCACGGCGGTCTCCGATCCCTTCGGTCACGCCGATATCACCAGCCTGGACCTGGCCATCGACGGCCCCGGCACGAACGGCGACGTCAATACCACGCTCACCTCCGACGTTTTAACCAGCGGCGCGCAGAAGATCTACGAGTATGCCTGGACCACCGGCACCGTCGAGGGCGGTTTCAGCATTGCCGTCACCGCCCACGAAGGTCTGGAGAACGACATCAGCGATTCCCGCGTTGCTTCCTTCAACCTCAGCTTCAACGACAGCGGCACGCCGAGCCAGACCCAGTTCACCACCACCCTCGGCGGCTCCACCACCACCACCTTTGCCGCCAATGGTACGGTGTTTGTCCGTGTCACCGACATCGATCAGAACCTGGATTCCGGTGCGCCGGATACGGTTCAGGTGACGGTGACAACCAACTCGGGCGATGTCGAAACCCTGGTGCTCACCGAGACGGGCAATGACACTGGCATCTTTGTCGGCAGCCTCGCCTCGACGACCGCAGCCGGCAGCAGTGGCAACGGCACGCTCAATGCCCCGGCCGGCTCCCTGCTGGCGGTCGGTTATGTGGACCCGGATGACAACGCCGATACCAGCACGGCCACCGCCAGCATCCCACTGGGTGCTGCCTCCGTGGTCACCGCCATCACCCGCCTGAGCCCGGCGGTTGTGCCGGTCGGCGACACCGTCACCTACCTCGTCGAGGTCAGCAACAACGGCAATCTCGCGCTGCCGACTGTCGCACTGACGCAGACCTTTGACTCCACCGACCTCAGCTACCTGTCCTCGACCCTGGCGCCGACCACCTCGCCGCTGATCGGGCCGCTGACCTGGTCCAATGTCGGACCGCTGGCGGTCGGTGCCAGCACCCAGTTCACCGTCACCTACACGGCTGTCAGCACGGCCGCACCCACGGTTGTCAGCGTGCTCGCCAACGCGGGTGGTGGCGTCACCCACAGCTCGCTGGCCAGTGTCACCCTCGTGAACCCGGGGCTGTCGCTCGACAAAACCCTGCTCACGGCCGACAACAACCCGGCCGGCATTGGCGATCTGGTCACCTTCCGCATCGTCTTGACCAACACGGGCAACACCGCCATCGCCGAGTTGCCGCTGGAAGACACCTACAGCGGTGCGGTCTTCGACTTCGTCTCCGCCACAGTGACTCTGGATGGCAGTGCCTACGGCAGCCTGCTCTGGACGGACCTCACCGGTGCGGGTGACCTGGCTCCAGGGGACAGTATCACGGTGGATGTCACCCTGCGCGCCAAGGGCTCCGCCAATCCAGCAGTGACCACCGCACGAGCCGACTACACGGTCGATGTCAATGGCCTGGATGTGGCTCCCGCCTCCGATGACGCCAGCATCGTTGTCACAGCTGCGACCTTCACTGGCACGGTCTATGACGACGGCGACAACAGCGGCAGCCTCACCGGTGGCGACATCGGCCTGCAGGATGCCGTGGTGGCCCTCTACACGGACCCCAATGAGGACGGCAACCCAGCCGATGGCGTTCTGGTTGGCTACACGGTGACGAATGCGGCTGGTCAGTATGAGTTTCCGTTCCTGGCGACCGGCCATTACGTCATCGTCCTCGACGATCTGCCGCCGGGCTACACTAGCACCTCGCCAAGCCAGTTGGCGGTGGAAGTCACCACCCCGGTGGCCTATGCCGGCAACCATTTCTTTGCCGGTTTCAATCCCGTGCCGGTGGGTGTCAACGACGTGCGGGTCAACGAAGCCTCCACCTATGCCATCTTCCAGGTGACGGGAGCCAACGGCGATGCCGTCAAGCTAGACCTCGCCAGCGCCGGTGGACCCGGAACGGCCAACCTTGCCGGTTTCACCGTGCAGGTGTTTGATGGCTTCAACTGGGTCAACTACACGGCTGGCAGCTACGTCGGCATTCTGTCCGGCGGTGTCCTGCCCGTGCGCATCAACATCAGCAGCGAGCACGACACGCTCTTTGAGGATCTTGAGGCGTTCACGCTGACCGCCACTCCTCTTACCGGCATCGCTGCCGTTGGCACCGGCCGCATCGCCGATGATGGCACGGGCGATGTCTTCCTCGACAACAATATCACCGGCAGCCCAAGCCCTGCCGGCTCGCCGGGTTACCCGCCGCTCGACGACGACCGTGCACCGGCAGTCAACAACGTTGCCGTGAACGAAGTTTCCGATTATGCGATCTTCCAAGTCACGGGTGAAGTGGCGCAGAAACTCAAGGTCGATCTGGGCCTCGATGGCAATGTCGCCACCTCGAATGCGGACCTCACTGGCTTCACGCTGGAGTTCTGGGATGGCAGCGCCTGGCAGGCCTACGCCGACGAGACCTTCCTGACCGTGCCGGCCGGCGGCAAGATCCTGGTCCGGGTTGATATCACCAGCGAGCAGGACACCGCTTATGAAGGTGCCGAGGTCTTCACCCTCGTGGCTTCGACGACCTCGGGCACCACGGGTACAGGCACCGGCACGATCACCGACGATGGCACCGGCGCGGTCTTCCGCGATGGCAACAACACGGCGACGCCGAACCTGCCGACCGATCTGGGTTACCCGGCCCTCGACGACGACCGCGTGCCGCTGGTCAACAGTCCGCAAGTCAACGAAGCTTCGCCCTATGCCATCTTCCAGGTGACGGGCAAGGCCGGTCAGTTGCTCGATCTGGAGCTCGGCCTGGACGGGGATCCGCTGACGACCAACGCGACCCTCACGGGCTTCACCTTGGAATACTTTGATCCGACGCCCGTCACCGGCGGCTGGAAGTCCTACGTTGCTGACAGCTTTGTGACGGTGCCTGCGGGCGATGTGTTGCTGGTGCGGGTCAACATCACGCCCGAGCAGGACATCCTCAGCGAGGGCAGGGAAGTTTTCACCCTGACGGCGAGTACCACCTCGGGCACGGCCGGCACGGGCGCGGGCGCCATCTTCGACGACGGCACCGGTGACATGTACTACTTCGCGGCCGGCAACACCACGGCGACGCCGAGCGCGCCGGGTTCTCTTGGCTACCCGGCGCTTGACGATGACCGCCCCGCGGCCATCACCGATGTCGAGGTCAACGAGGCCTCGCCTTGGGCGGTGTTCACCGTGACCGGTGTCGTGGGCCAGAAGCTGGAGTTCAGCACGAGCAACGGCACCACCGCGGGCATGGAAACCGCCGTGCTGGAATACTACAACGCCGGCTGGCAGAGCTACACCCGCGATGACTTTGTGACCCTGACCGGCACGACCCTGCTGGTGCGTGTGGCGATGGCCAACGAGCAGGACAACGACGACGAGGGTGTGGAAACCTACACGTTGGTGGCCTCGACCACCAGTGGCACGGCCAGCACCGGTGGTGCGGGTTCGATCCGCGACGATGGCCAGGGCAGCATCCAGTACTTCGCTCCAGGCAACACCACGGCGACGCCGAGCGCGCCGGGTTCTCTTGGCTACCCGGCGCTTGATGATGACCGCCCCGCGGCCATCACCGATGTCGAGGTCAACGAGGCCTCGCCTTGGGCGGTGTTCACCGTGACCGGTGTCGTGGGCCAGAAGCTGGAGTTCAGCACGAGCAACGGCACCACCGCGGGCATGGAAACCGCCGTGCTGGAATACTACAACGCCGGCTGGCAGAGCTACACCCGCGATGACTTTGTGACCCTG
>CANNUR010000080.1 GCA_947523045.1 uncultured Prosthecobacter sp. | reverse complement strand
TCGACGGCCAGGACAGCCAGATTGCCTCCTGCGGTTCGAATTCGGCGGGCAGGCGGTAGTTCTTCGGATATCCTTTACTCATCGAGGTAGCGTTGGGTGAGGGGGGCGTAGGTGTCAATGCGGCGATCGCGGAAAAATGGCCAGATGCGGCGGAAGTCCTCGACCGCCTGCAGGTCGCAGGCAACGAGCAGGACTTCCGGCTCGGCGACCGAGGCCTTGGCGACGATTTCGCCATAGGGATTGGCGACGAAGCTCTGGCCCCAGAATTCGGTGTCGTCCTGGAACCCCGTGCGGTTGACGGCGGCGACGAAGCAGCCGTTGGCGACCGCGTGACCGCGCTGGACGGTTTCCCAGGCGGTGTGCTGGGCGGCGCCGAGGGCGGCCTTTTCGGAGGACAACCAGCCGATGGCGGTCGGGTAAAACAGGATCTGCGCGCCGGCGAGCGCGGTCAGGCGGGCGGCCTCGGGGTACCACTGGTCCCAGCAGATGAGCACGCCGATGCGGCCGAACTTCGTGTCCCAGACGCGGTAGCCGAGGTCGCCGGGCGTGAAGTAAAACTTCTCCTCGAAGCCCGGGTCCTGCGGGATGTGCATCTTGCGGTACTTGCCGAGCACCGTGCCGTCGGCGTCGATCACCGCTGCGGTGTTGTGGTAGAGGCCGGGGCCGCGCTTTTCAAACAGCGGCACGATGAGCACGACGCCGAGTTCCTTGGCCAGGTCCGACAGGCGTTCGGTGGTCGGTCCCGGCACCGGCTCGGCGAGGTCGAACAGGGCCGTGTCCTGGCGGGTGCAGAAGTAGGGGATGTCGAACAGCTCCTGCAGGCAGACGATCTGCGCACCGCGCCGGGCGGCGTCACGGATCCGCGACTCATGCCAGGCTAGGCTTTCCGCCTTGCCCGCATGAGTGCCGCCTTGGATGAGGCCGAGGGTGACGGTGGACATGGGAGGCGGAGGATTGAGAGATGCGGCCGGCGCGCAAGCGGGAAAACGCGGGGAATCCGACCGGGTGCGCGGCTACTTTTTGGCTTCCTGCTGGCTGAGCGCGCTTTGCACGTCGCCGCGCATGGGAATGCCATCCTGGGCGCCGTGCTTGAGGGTGGCGAGTGCGGCGGCGGCGTTGGCCCAGCGCAGGGCCTCGGCGAGCGGCATGCCCTCGGCGAAGTAGGTCGCGAAGGCGCCGGCAAAGGTGTCGCCGGCGCCCACGGTGTCCACCGGCTTGACCGGCAGGGTGGCGGCCTGCACCAGGCCGTCGGCATTCAGCGCCAGGGTGGGCTGGGCGCCGCGGGTGACGATGAGGGTGCGGATGTGGCGGGCCTTGAGCTTTTCCTGCCAGGCGGCGGTGTCCGTCTCCAGGGTGTCGGGATCCGCCCCGAAGATGGCCGCCGCCTCGCCGCGGTTGGTGATGAGCACCTCGATGCGGACGTCGCTCCACGGAAAGTCCGGCGGGCAGGGCGAGGGATTGAGCAGGACCGGCACCTGGCGACCATTGGCGAGGCGGATGGCCTCGACCGCACTTTCCAGGGGCACTTCCAACTGCAGGAGCAGGGCCTTGGCGACCTCGATGCGCGAGCGCTGGACCTTCAGCGCTGGGGCGGTGAGGGCGGCGTTGGCGCCGGGGATGACGATGATCTGGTTCTCGCCGCGGGCGTCGACGGTGATGAAGGCGCTGCCGGTGCCGCCGCGCACGGTGGTGATCGTGCTGCAGTTGACACCCTCGCGGCGCAGGTGGTTGCGGTAGTCGCGGCCGTCGGGATCATCGCCCAGGCAGCCGATGAGGGTGACGTTGGCACCCTGGCGGGCGGCAGCCAGCGCCTGGTTGGCGCCTTTGCCGCCAAAACGCTTCTCCAGGCCGGACGCGGCCACGGTCTCGCCCACCGCCGGCAGGTGGTGTACGGAGGCGATCAGGTCCACGTTCATGGACCCGACGACGACGAGGTTGGCAGCGGCTCTGGCCATGGGTCACCATGAGACCGCAAGAGGCGTTTTGCCAAGCGATTTGGCCGGGAAAAACGCGGCTGCGCCGCGGGAGAGGGGAGATCCCCAGCAGGCTCGGGGGTGCAACTTTAAACTTTAACCCCCCAACTTCCCCCCACTTCGCAGCGTTCACTCCAGCCATGCTGCACCGCTCCCTGCTCTTCCTCCTGCTCGCCCTCGCACCCGCCAGGGCCGAACTGAATTCCGCCAAGCTTGACGCCATCCGACCGGCCATGGAACAGGCGGTCGCCGCCCGCCAGGCCGCCGGCATCGTGACGCTGGTCATGCAGGGCGAAACGGTCGTCCATCATGAGGCGGTCGGCCATGCCGATGTCGCCCAGAACCGGCCGATGCCGAAGGACGCGCTGTTCTGGATTGCCTCGATGACGAAGTCGGTCAACGGCGCCGCGGTCATGCTGCTGGTCGACGAGGGCAAGCTCTCGCTCGACGCGCCGGCCGCGCAGTGGCTGCCGGAGCTCGCCAGGGTGACGGTCGCCGGCGGTGCTGCGCCGGAAAAGCCGATCACCCTGCGCATGCTGCTGTCGCACACCGCCGGCATCGCCTTCCCGCCGCGCAAGGCGACCGACGGCGCCATCTCGCTGAAGGCCTACGTGGCCTCGCTGCTGAAGACGCCGCTCGCCTTCCAGCCGGGCAGCGCCTACGAGTACGGCTTCGGGCCCACCGTCGCCGGCCGCATCCTCGAGATCGTCAGCGGCATGGCCTACGAGGACTTCCTGAGCACGCGCCTGTTCGAACCGCTGGGCATGCGCGACACGACCTTCCATCCCGACGATGCCCTGCGCGCGCGGATTGCGCGGACCTACAAGCGCGACGAGGACAGCGGCCAGCTGGTGCCCGGCTACAATCCCTTTGTCACCAGCGACGCCAGCGTGCGCCGCATGACCGAACCGGCGGGCGGCCTGTTTTCCACGGCGGCGGACATGGGCCGCTTTTACGCGCTGATCGCCCAGGGCGGCGTCTTCGGCGGCAGGCGGCTGCTCAGCGAGAAGGCGGTGCGCGCCATGCTGGAGCCGGTGACCGCCGGTGACAAAAAGCTGAACTATGCCTGCGGCTGGATGCACAACACCGCGACCCAGCGCGTCTGTGCGTCGATGCCGGTTGGCAGCTTCGGTCACGGCGGCGCCTTCGCCACGAATGGCTGGATCGACCCGGCCACCGGCCTGGTCACGGTCTACCTCGTGCAGAACGTGCTCGTGCCCGACAGCGGCAAGCCGCGCGACGCCTTCCAGCGCCTCGTCATGGAAGCCGCCGGCGTCACCGTGCCGCCACCGGTGCGCGCGAAGAAGTGAGGCTCAGGCCAGCACCGCGCGCACAACCTTGGCGCCCTCGACCCCGGTCAGCCGGGCGTCGAGGCCCTGGAACTTGTAGCTGAGGCGGTGGTGATCGATGCCGAGCAGGTGCAGCATGGTCGCGTGCAGGTCGTAGATACTGACCGGATCACGGACGATGTTGTAGCAGAAGTCATCGGTCTCACCGAGCGTGAAGCCCGGCTTGATGCCGCCGCCGGCGAGCAGGACCGTGAAGCAGCGCGGGTGGTGGTCGCGACCGTAGTTCGTCTCGGTGAGGGTGCCCTGCGAGTAGATCGTGCGACCGAACTCGCCGCCCCAGACGATGAGGGTGTCCTCAAGCAGGCCGCGCTGCTTCAAGTCCTTGATGAGGGCGGCGGTGGGCTGGTCGGTATCCTGGCACTGGCCGCGGATGGCGTTGGGCAGGCCGCCATGGTGATCCCAGCCCATGTGGAAGAGCTGGATGAAACGGACGTCGCGCTCGGCGAGCCGGCGCGCCAGCAGGCAGTTGGCGGCGTAACTGCCGGGACGGTTCACATCGGGACCGTACAGATCGAGCACGTGCTGCGGCTCGCTCTTCAGGTCGGTCAGGTCCGGCACGCTGGCCTGCATGCGGAAGGCCATTTCATACTGGGCGATGCGCGCCTCGATCTCGGGATCGCCGATCTTCTCATGGCGCTGGCGGTTGAGTTCGCCGAGCTGGTCGAGGGTGTCGCGGCGCAGGGCGCGGTCCATGCCAGCGGGGTTCGACAGGTACAGCACGGGATCGCCGGTGTTGCGGAATTTCACGCCGCTGTGCTGGGTCGGCAGGAAGCCGCTGCCCCAGAGGCGGTCGTACAGCGGCTGGTCGTCCTTGCGACCGCTGCCGAACGAGGTCAGCACAACGTAGGCCGGCAGATCCTGATTGGCGCTGCCGAGGCCGTAGCTCAGCCAGGAGCCCATGCTCGGGAAACCGGCGAGCTGGCGGCCGGTCTGAAAGAAGGTGATCGCCGGATCATGGTTGATCGCGTCGGTGTGCATCGACTTGATGAAGCAGAGCTCGTCGGCCACCGAGCCGAGGTGCGGCATCAGCTCGCTGATCCAGGCGCGGCTCTGGCCGTGCTGGGCGAACTTGAACATGCTGGGCGCCACCGGGAAGTTCTTCTGCCCGGAGGTCATGGTCGTCAGGCGCTGGCCCTTGCGGATCGACTCCGGCAGGTCCTTGCCGAAGTGCGCCGCCATCTGCGGCTTCGGATCGAACAGGTCCATCTGCGAGGGCGCGCCCGACTGGAACAGGTAGATGACGCGCTTCGCCTTGATCGGCCGGTGCGGCCAATCGGTCAAACCGCCGGCGGCGCGCGCCAGACCGGGCTCCATCAAACTGCCGAGCGCGGCGAGGCCGACTCCGGTCGAGGCGCGGGTCAGGAAGGCGCGACGACCGAGCGACTGCAAGGAATCGTAGGGAGACATAGGCGGGCGGGAAATCGAGGGGTTCATTCGCGCGTCACCACCTCGTCGAGGTTGAGCAGGACGTTGGCGGTCACCGTGTGCGCGGCGAGTTCGACGGCATCAAGCTGGGCGGGGCGGGGTGCGTGACCGTGGTTGAGCAGGGCTTCGGCTTCGGCGGGGGCGGCGCGGAACCGCGCAAGCTGGCGTTCCAGGCCCGCGGCAAGCACGCTGGCCTCGCGCAACTCCGGCGGCCGGCCGGTGACGCGGGCGAAGGCCCAGGCGATTCGCTGGGCTGGTGTGGCGCCGCCTTCCAGCAGCATGCGCTGGGCGAGCACGCGCGCGGCCTCGACGTAGGTGACCTCGTTGAGCAGGGCCAGCGCCTGCAGCGGCGTGTTCGTGCGTGAGCGCTTGACCGTGCAGGTCTCGCGCGAGGGCGAGTCGAACAGCAGCATCGTTGGCGGCGCGGCGGTGCGCTTCCAGATCGTGTAGAGCGTGCGGCGGTACAGCCCGCCCTGCGGCTCGGCCTTGTAGCCGCGCAGGTCGCCGTAGCGGCTCGTCTCATCCCACACGCCCTCGGGCATGTAGGGCCGCACGCTCGCACCGCCCACACGCGGATCGAGCAGGCCGCTGACGGCGAGTGCCTGATCGCGGATCGCCTCGGCGGCGAGGCGCAGGCGCGGCGCGTGGGCCAGCAGACGGTTTTCCGGATCGCGGGCAAGAAACTCCGCCGGCAGATGGCGCAGGCCGGCATCCTGTCGATACGCGGCACTCATGACGATCTGCTTCTGCAGCCGCTTCATGTCCCAGCCACCCTGCATGAACTCGATGGCCAGCCAGTCAAGCAGCTCCGGATGGCTCGGCGGGTCCGACTGCACGCCGAAGTTCTCGCTCGATTTCACCAGCCCGCGGCCAAAGAAGCGCTCCCACTGGCGGTTGACCCAGACGCGGGCGGTGAGCGGATGCTCGGGCGAGGTCAGCCAGCGCGCGAAGGTCAGGCGATTGCGCGGCGCGCCCTCCGGCAGCGGCGGCAGCACGGCGGGCGTGGCGGCCGTCACCTCCTCGCCGGGCTTGTCGTACTCGCCGCGCACCAGCACGCGCGCGGGGCGCGGTTCGGGCAGTTCGCGCATGACCATGACGCTGGGCAGTTGGTCCTCGAAAGCCGCCAGCTCGCGTCGGGCCTTGGCAAGCGCGGCATCGGCGCGCTTCACCGGGCTGTCGAAGCCGGCGCGGAAGAAGGTCTTCAGTCGCGCTTGTTGTTGGGCGTTGCGCTGCCCCGGAGCGACGGCCAGCAGGGCGCGCACATCGGCCGGCGCGGCGCCGTCGCCGGCGAGCGTCACAGTCTCGGGAGCATCCGTGCTGACGGCGAGGCGGAAGCGGCCGATCTGGTGGGTGCCGAGGGTGTCGTGGACGAGACGCACGGTCAGCCGTGCGTCCTTCGGCACGGACACCGATTCCGCGGTCAGCAGCATGGCGCGGTTGGCCTCGCGGCGCGTGTTGCCATCGACCGCCCAACCCTTGCCGCGATTCCTGCCCTTCGTTGAGGCGCGCTTCGAGCGCTTGGCGCTGGCGTCGGCCACCAGCGACTCGATGCCCCAACCCTTCTGCGAGTAGGCCGCCTCGGCCTCGGTGAAGACCAGTCGCTGCGGCTGGGCCAGCCCGGGCGCGCGGATCTCGGCCTCGATGCGGGTGAGCACAAAATTGCCGTTGCTGTGACGGCCGACACTGCCGCCGGGCAGGGACGGATCCGGCAGCACCTCCAGACGCAGGCCGCTGAACGTGCCGGCCGCGAGCGGTGCTTCGATCACGTAGGTGTCCTTCGCCGGAGTCGGTCCGCCGGCCAGCCAGCTGTCGTCCTCAAGGCGGGTGAAGGTCGTGCCGTGGGTGGCGCGCACCGCCTCCCCGCTCAGCGGCTGCCACTGCGGCCGGCTCTGCGCCAAGGTCGCACGGAAGCCCGGCTCCCAGGCCGTCAGCAAAGCCGGCAGCTGCGCTTCGGCGTCGCGTACCGCCGCCTCGGCGGTTTTCACGGCCTCCTGCAGGGCGGCGAGCTGCTCCTGCTGCTGAGCGTCCGGCACCTTGATCGACGGATCCGGATTGCCACCCGTGCGGTTCGACGCGCCGCGGATGACGCCGGTCTCGTCGATGTTGTTGAAGAAGGCGAAGAGCTGGTAGAACTCGCGCTGGCTGATCGGATCGTACTTGTGGTCGTGGCAGCGCGCGCAGCCGAGCGTCAGTCCCATCCAGGTGGCGCCGGTGGTGTCGACCCGGTCGATGATGTTTTCGAGGCGCCATTCCTCGTCGATGATGCCGCCCTCGCCGTTGATGCGGTGGTTGCGATGGAAGCCGGT
This sequence comes from uncultured Prosthecobacter sp., assembly GCA_947523045.1. Lineage (GTDB taxonomy): Bacteria > Verrucomicrobiota > Verrucomicrobiia > Verrucomicrobiales > Verrucomicrobiaceae > Prosthecobacter. The sequence goes on along the minus strand of CANNUR010000080.1, from coordinate 4,467 downwards.
GGCAACCACCTGCTCCAGCTTGGGCGACGGCAGCAGGTCGCCGGCAAGCTGCTCGACGGTGAAGCGGTCAAAGGGCAGGTTGTCGTTGAAGGCGCGGATCACCCAGTCGCGCCACGGCCACATGCTGCGCGAGGAATCGGTCTGAAAACCGTGGCTGTCGGCGTAGCGGGCGAAATCGAGCCACTGCGCCGCCATGTGCTCGCCATAGGCCGGCGACTGCATGAGTTGCTCGACCAGGGCCTCGTAGGCGCGGTCCGAGGGATCGGCGGCAAAGGCCTCGACGAGGGCCGGTGCCGGCGGCAGGCCGGTCAGGTCGAGCGCCAGACGGCGCGCCAGTGTGCGCGGGTCGGCCTGGGGAGCGAACGCCAGCTTTTCCGCCTGCAGCCGGGTGAGCAGGAAGGCATCGATGGCGTTGCGCGCACCCGGCGGAGTCGCGGGCACGGCCGGGCGGACCGGCGCGGTGAAGGCCCAGTGGCCCTGGTATTCCGCGCCCTCGGCGACCCAGCGACGCAGGATCTCCTTCTCGGCCGGGGTCAGCTTCTTGTGCGAATCCGGTGGCGGCATGAGGTCGTCGGCATCGTCGGTGAGGATGCGCGCCATGACCTCGCTGCGTTCCGGCTGGCCGGGCGATAACGCTTCCAGCGCCTCCTCGCGCACATCGAGCCGCAGCCCGGCCTCGCGATGACTCGCGTCGGGGCCGTGGCAGTAGTAGCAGTTCTCCGTGAGGATCGGACGGATGTCGCGGTTGAACTGCAGCCGCTCGGCGGCAAGGGCCGGACCGGCCAGGGCGAGGGCCAGCAGGAGGGCAGGTCGGACGGAGTGCATCGGTGTCTACCCCCAGCAAACGGCCGAACCAGACGTTTTCACCGGCAGAATCTTTGTCGGATTCGGCAAAGCCGGGCAAGAAAAAGGCGCCGCCCGGTGGGGCGGCGCCTGCGACGGGACGAATCCCGGATCAGTTGGCCATGGCGGCGGCGACGTTGCCGACGAGGTCCTTGCCGGGGCGCAGGGTCTTGGCGCCGGGGGTCCACTTGGCGGGGCAGGCCTCGCTCGGGTTGGCCATGAGATGGACGTTGGCTTCCATCTTGCGCACCAGCTCGCCGGCGTTGCGGCCGACGTTGTAGAAGTTCACCTCCGAAGAGACCAAACGACCCTCGGGGTTGAGGATGAAGGTGCCACGCAGGGCGAGACCGGTGGCCGGGTCATAGACGCCGAACAGGCGGCTGACCGCACCGGTCGGGTCGGCGGCGAGGGTGTAGTGCACGTTCTTGAGCAGGCCTTCGCTGTTGCGCCAGACCATGTGCGCGAACTTGGTGTCGGTCGAGACGGCGACGACCTTCGCGCCAAGAGCGGCCAGGCGGTCCTGCTCGGCGGCAAGGTCGGCGAGTTCGGTCGGGCAGACGAAGGTGAAGTCGGCCGGGTAGAAGACCAGCACGGTCCATTTGCCGTCGCGCTTGGTGTCGGCGAGCGAGAACTTGCCGAAGTCGCCGTGCGAGGGCTCGTAGGTTTCCATGTCGAAGTCGGGCACCTGGGCGCCGACGCTGAGGAGGGTGGGGTTGCTGTCCATGAGAGGTGGGTGTTTACGGCGGAAAGCCGCACTCAGGAACCGCATTTTGGGGCTTTTGCAACGCCATTCCGGCGGGAAGGCCCGTCCTGCGCCTTCAGCTTGGAACCCCGGTGCCTCCGGGATCGTCCCGTCGGTGACTCATCCGAGTCAGGAGACGCCCGTGGTGCGCTCGTCAGGAATCGAACCTGAATCTGCGGCTTCGGAGACCACCATTCTATCCGTTGAACTACGAGCGCGGGCGGGAAGAATGGTGTCGCATCATTGCGGCCCGGCGGCAAGCGGGATTTGCCGGGCGGCCCAATCGCGCAGCAGCGTGCGCATCGAGGCCAGACCGTTCAGGCGAGTGGGTGACAGCCGCTTGTCGAAGCCACAGCCGCGCCAGAGTTCGGGCTCAACCGCGGCGATCTCGGCCGGCGATTCGCCGTTGTAAAGATGGCAGAGCAGGGCGGCCAGGCCGGCGACCATCGGCGAGTCCGCGGCGCAGCGCAGTCGTGCGCGGCCATCCATCAGCGCGCGATCCAGCCAGACCCGCGACACGCAGCCGGGCACGAGCAGCGTGTCGTCGCGCTCGCCCTCGGGCAGGTGCACGGCGGCGACGTACGACGACAGCGCCGCGAGCCGCTCCTGGGGATCCTCGATCAGGTTGAGGTCGGCGATGAGTTCGGCCTGCTTGTCGGCGAGGGACATGGGTCAGCAGAAGTGGGCGCCGCGGGTGTTCACCCAGACCGAGTACAAGCTCTGGCTGGCGGTGATGAAGAGGCGGTTCCGCTTCGGTCCGCCAAAGCAGAGGTTGCTGGTGGTCTCGGGCAAACGGATGAGGCCGATGAGCTTGCCCTCGGGGTTGAAGACGTGCACGCCATCGTAGCCATCGCCGACCCAGCCGGCGCTGGCCCAGACGTTGCCGTCGACATCGCAGCGGACTCCGTCGGAGCCGCCTTTGCAAAGGCTGAAGTCGTCCCGCAACTGCGGCTTCGGCTGTCCCGGCTGTTGGTTTGGCCTGGGCAACGAGCCCCTGGTGCCAGGAGGAGCATATTTCAGCCACTTTTCTCCCGCCTCATCCACGAGCCGGATGTTGTGCTTGTCCGCCAGCACCCCCTTGTTCACCGCAAACACCCGGCTCTTGCCCAGCTTCACGCCATCCACCACATCGTAAACGAGGATGTTTTTCGGCGCACCGGTGTCGACCACGTAGAGCTTCTTGTAGTCGGGCGAGAAACACAGGCCGTTGGGTTTGACGGGATCGTCGGTGACCTTCTCGATCTTGCCGGAGGGATCGACGCGATAGACGGCTTCCTTGAGGTGCAACTCGCCCTTGTTGCCCTCGTAATCCATCATGCTGCCGTAGCCGGGATCGGTAAACCACAGGCTGCCGTCGGGATGGACGACGCCATCGTTGGGGGCGTTGAGCGGTTTGCCGTCGAAGCGATCGGCGAGCACGGTCACCTTGCCGTCGAGTTCGTAGCGGACCACACGGCGGTTGGCGTGCTCAAAGCTGATCTGCCGGCCGTGCCCGTCGAAGGTGTTGCCGTTGCTGTTGCCGGAGTTGTTGCGCATGACCGAGACGTGACCGTCCTCGGGCAGGTGGCGCAGCTGGGCGTTGTTGGGGATGTCGCTCCAGACCAGGTAGTTGCCGCTGCCATTCCAGGCCGGGCCCTCGGCCCAGAGCATGCCGGTGTGCAGGCGCCGGATCGGCGCGTTGCCTTGGATGTACTGGGCAAACTCCGGCTCCAGAGCGACCACATCCGGATCCGGATAGCGCTCCGGCACCTGACCGCTCCAGTCGCGGGCAAGCAGGGGCGTGGCGGCAGCGGCACTGGCGAGCTGGGTCAGAAAGGAGCGGCGGGTGTTCATGGCGAGCCTGTTCTACCGAAATGCCCCCCACGGCGCAAGCCCCGCCTCGCACGGTCAGCGGCTGCCGAGACCCCGAGGCCTTTCGACAGCCCGCCCCTCCACCTCCGCCTGCAGGCTCCTTATAAAATGCCAGGCATTTTTATTGCTTCACATCCTTGATGCACTGAAAATCAATCTCCTAGAAGACAGATTTGATCCGCTCACTGCCGCGCGCAGGGGGCCGGAGAGGGTGGACTGGACCAGGGAAAACGGCGCTCCTCAATCGAGTGCGCGCACGGCGCGCAGGGCTTGGAGGGTGAAGACGACGGGGTAGAGCTTCTCGTGGTACCAGAGCCGGGCGAAGTAGAGGCCGATGGGGCTGGCGGGGAAGACGGTTCCGCCCTGGGTGGCGGCGATCAGCCAGTCAGCTCCGCGGCGTGCGGCGGCCCGCGCCTGTGGATCGGCCTGCAGGGCCAGGGCATGGGTGGCAACCGCGGTTTCCTCGATGCTGGCCGGTGCGCCAGCGTCGCCACCCCAGCCGCCATCGGCCTTTTGCGCGCCACGCAGGTAGGCCACGCCACTGCGGATGAGGTCGGCCGCCTCGTCGGCGAGTTCCGGCTGCAGGCTGAGGAAGGCGGTGACCTGGGCAGTGCCATAGACCGGGTTCTCCTCGTCGCGCGCATGCTCGTTGCCAAACCAGAGCGGAATCCAGGACCCATCGGCACGACGGACGCGACGCAGGTAGGCGAACGCGCGGTCGGTGCCATCGCGGACCCGCGCGCGCAGATCGGGATGGAGGTCGGCATGCCAGAGATGCCAGGCAAGCAGGGCATGGGCGGTGAGCTCGGGCGTGCTGCGATCAAACGGCAGGGTGCCCCAGCCGCGGCAAAAGGTTGGCAGGCCGCCATCGCGATTCTGCAGGTCGAGCAGCCAGGTGATGCCCGCGGCAATGGCTCCGTCCGGATGCGGGACGGGGGAATGCGGATGGTGGAGGGTTTGGCCTTTCGTCAGGGCGATGAGCACGCCCGGGGTGTCATCGGCATCGGGCACGCCACCGGGCAGGTCGGTCC